>JAGWZT010000469.1 GCA_018971925.1 Lysobacteraceae bacterium
AGCTTCTCGTTCGACGCGATGAACCTCAACAACCCGAAGCTGCGCTACTACATCAATGGCGCGCAGGCAGGGCTGGGATTCAGCACGGCTCCGGAGGCGTTCTACGTGAACGGCCGGCAGTATTACCTCACCGCCCACTTCAAGTTCGGGAGCGGGTCGCAAGCCCCACTGCCGGCAGCCGCACCACCGCCCCCGCCGCCGGTTGCGCCGCCGCCCCCGCCTCCGCCGCAAAAAGTGGTCATCGATTTGCGTGGCGTGAACTTCAAGTTCGACCGGCCGAAACCGGGTGAGACCAGCATCGGCCCGACGCTGAAGCCACCGGCGTCCGACTCGATCGCGATCCTGGGCCAGGCCGTGGATACCTTGAACCGCTATCCGCAGGTCCAGGTCGAGATCGACGGTTACACCGACTCGAGGGGCAGCGAGAAGTACAACCAGGCTCTGTCCGAGCGGCGTGCCAGCATCGTCGATGCGTACCTGACCTCGCACGGTGTCGACGCCAGCCGCATCGCCGCGGTCAAGGGCCTCGGCGCGGCCAACCCGGTGGACACCAACACGACCGAGGTTGGCCGGGAGCGCAATCGCCGCGTCGAGTTCAAGGTTGGCGGCGAAGGCATCGAGCAGGGCCAGCCGCAACAGTAGTGAAGCGTGATGCCGGCGGCCTGCGTGCCGCCGGCACCATCGATTCGAGCCCCGAAGCTTGCGCATGCGAAGCGCGCATCGTGTCGAAGGCAACCGGGTTTCATCGGGAGAAGTGAGTCGCTCTCCAGCGTTGCGGGCCGGTATGGCATCCCGGCCCGTTTTTTTTGGTCCCCGCCACGGCGGCCTGCATCTGAACATATGGAGATATCCTGCGTTTTCCGGACATACTCCGAGGAATTTCCATGCGCATGGCTTTGCTGTCGGTCCTCGCTGCTGCCGTTCTCGCCCTGAGCGGCGTTGCCGTTGCGGCTCCGTCGCCAGTGCCCGCGTGGTCGCTGCTGCCGCAACCGGCCGCAATGCATCCCGCGGCACAGGGCTCCGTTCGCGTGTCCGACGGCGACCGCGTACTGGTGCAAGCCGCAGGCGACAGGCAGGTGCTCACCGTGGCGGAGCGTTTCGCCAAATTGGTCGCCGGCACGCGCGGTTTGCACCTGCGCGTGGAAACGCGGCAAGACGCGGATTCGCCTGCCGCCGCCATCGCGTTTCGTCTCGACACGCATGCCGATGTCGCAAGCGATGCGGGTTACCGGATCACGATCGGTGATGGCCGCATTGAAGTGACGGCGCGCACGCCGCGCGGATTGTTCTATGGCAGCGTCACGCTTTGGCAACTGCTGACGCCGGATCGTGCGAAGGGGGCGGTGCAGGTTGCGGACGGCGTCATCGTCGATCATCCGCGCTTCGCGTGGCGTGGCTTGATGCTCGATTCCGCGCGGCATTTCCAGAGCGTCGCCGACATCGAGAAACTGATCGACTGGATGTCGCTGCACAAATTGAATGTGCTGCATTGGCATCTGACCGATGACCAGGGCTGGCGCCTGCAGGTTCCGAAATATCCCGAGCTCACGAAGATCGGAGCCTGCCGCAAGGCGGTCGGACCGGACGCCGCGCTAACCGGTGGCCCCGACAAGCCCTATTGCGGTTTCTATACGGATGCAGAGGTGCGCGAAATCGTGCATTACGCTGCCGAACGCTTCATCGAAATCGTGCCGGAAATCGACATTCCCGGCCACGCACAGGCGGCGATCGCGGCGTATCCGTGGCTCGGCGTCAGCGGCAAACGCCCGGAGGTTTCCACCGACTGGGGCATCAACACCTGGCTTCTGAAACCCGATGCACGCAGCCTGAGGTTCGTCGACGACGTGATGGATCACGTGATGGCGCTGTTCCCGTCGAAATACATCCACATCGGTGGCGACGAAGCCGCCAAGGACCAGTGGGAAGCGTCGCCCGAAGTGCGCGCGCATGTGCGGAAACTCGGGCTGAAAAACATGGAGCAGTTGCAGGGCTG
>JAGWZT010000035.1 GCA_018971925.1 Lysobacteraceae bacterium
GGCGGCGACACCGAGCAGTCACACACCTTCGGCGCGTATTTCGGCGTGCAACTGCCGGCGCATTTCCAGTACTACTTCGACCTCGAGATGTTCAAGGGCGAGGGCGTCAGCGGCGCTACCGGTGTCGGGGCGATCGTCAATGGCGACGTGGTGCATTCCGGCAATGCCGGGCTCGGCAAGCGTGCCTACGTCGCGCGCCGGTATCTGCGCTGGACGCTGCCGCTGGGCGGCGCGGCGCACGCCGTCGAACGCGCACAGGATCAACTGCCGGGCACCGAATCCGATCGCCACGTCGAAGCCAAGCTCGGTCGCATGACGCCCGGCGACGACTTCGACAAGAACCGCTACGCCAACAGTGCACGCACGCAATTCATGGACGGCGCGTTCTTGAACGCGCTGGCCTGGGACTACGCGGCCGACACGCGCGGCTATACCAACGGCCTGCTGCTGGCTTACGTGTCGCCGTATTGGACATTGCGTTACGGCGTGTACCAGATGCCCACGCACGCGAACGGCCAGACGCTGGAAGCGCCGATCAGGCGCGCGCGCGGCGAACAGGTGCAACTCACCTTGCGGGAATCGCCGGACAGCTGGGCGTTGCGACTGCTGGTCTATCGCAACATCGCGCGGATGGGCGTGTATCGCGATGCGCTGGCGATAGCCGAGGCAACCGGCACGACACCCGATATCCAATCCGACGACCGCGACGGCCGCCACAAATACGGTTACGCGGTCAACGCCGAACTGCCGCTTGCGGACGGTGGCGATACCGGCCTGTTCGCGCGCTATGGCTGGAACGACGGCCATACCGAATCGTTCGTGTTCACCGAGGTCGATCGAGATGCCAGCCTTGGCGCGCAGGTTTCGGGCGTGCACTGGCATCGCCCGCAGGATCGGCTCGGCATCGCCATCGGCATGAATGCTTTGTCACGCGACCATCGCGACTACCTCGCCACGGGCGGTTGCGGATTCCTGCTCTGCGACGGGCGCCTCGACTACGGGCACGAGGAAATCGCGGAGGCCTATTACGCGATCCAGCTATTCCCACATGTCACGCTGAGCCCCGACTTCCAGTTCATCCGGAATCCCGGCTACAACCGTGACCGCGGGCCGGCGCGCTTCATCGGCATCCGTGCGCACCTCGAGTATTGAAACTCAATCCACCGGGATGGCGTCGCTGCGATCACGACAGGCCAGCGGCAGATACTTCGCCTGGATATCCGGGCTGCCGCAACGCCATTGCACGGCGCCGCGGCTTCCATACGGACTGAACACCAGGTGGTCGCCCGCGACCGCCTGATTGGCGCGGCCGCCGAACGTCACGATCACGCTGCCGTTCTGCACCTGCACGCTGCTCACGTATTGGCCGTTCAACGTATCCGGATCGGCGAGGCCCGCGGCGGTGTTGTCGGCGGGAAGCGAGCCGCGCGCGCCCAGGTATTCGCCCACCGCGACCTTCGCGCCGCCCGACAGCGTCATCCCTTCTGCAACCTGCGCGCGGACCAGGTAGTTCTGATAAGCGGGAATCGCGATGGCCGCCAGGATGGCGACGACGGGCACGACCGTGAAGAAAAGGGCACCGACCGCGATCAGGGCAATGGCCCATCCCGGCATGGCGGCACCCGCCTGCGCGGCGCCGCGATCCAGATCACCGCGTTCGAACGCCGCCAGTCCTTCCTTGCGCACCACACAGCAGTTCGCCATCAGATCGTGCAGCGCCTGCTTGCGCGCGGTCCAGCCGGCCATCATGAAGCCGATGTCGAAAATGAAGCTGGAGAGGATCTTGCCGAAATAGCGCCCGGTGGCCTGGCCGAAACCGATGCGCCGCCCGTACGTATCGGTCACGCACATGTTCAGGGCCATCTTGCCCGGCGTCGCTTGCCATGCGGACGATTCGCACAGCGCGAAATACAGCCACTGCGCCACGATGACCGCCAGCCACGCCATCAGCATCGACGCGCCGATCGCCGCGTCGTTGACGTGACGTCCGCCGGATGCGGCAGCCGGGACGATCACGACGAAAACGAACAGCATGTACAGCACGAACACTGCCGCGCCCAGGATCAGCATATCGATGACGTACGCCGCGAACCTGCGCCAGAATCCCGCGTGCAGCAACGGCGCGTGCAGATGATCGGGCAGCGCCTGTGCGCCACCTGCCGGTATCGGTTCCATCGTCGTTCCCCTGTGTGTCGAATCCCCCGGAGCCAAGGATTCTGGCGAAACCCCCGCTCAGCGGCAACCCTCGGGCAGGTATCGATCGCGGATGTCGGGACTGCTGCACCGCCAGTGCAGCGCAGCGGCATCGCCCACCGGCGCGATCACCACGTGGCCACCGCGAATGCGGGGGTTCGCCTGGTTGCCGTAGGTCACCACCACCTTGCCGCCGGTCACGCGCACGCTGCTGACATAACGCGCGTGGATCGCCTCCGGTTTCGGCAATCCCAACGCACCGTTGTCGTCGGGCAAGGCACCGCGCTGGCCGATGTATTCGGCGATCAGCGAACGTGCGCGATCCGTCATGTCGAGGCCTTGCGCGACCTCGCTTCGCACGGTGTAGCTCTGGTACGTCGGGATCGCCAGCGCGGCGAGGATTGCCGTGACCGGCAGCAACAGGAACACGCAAACACCGATCACGACCAGCGCGATGCCCCAACCCGGCATGCCGGGTCGCGGCAACATTGCCGTGGTTGCGGAATCCGATGCGGCCGGTTCACGGTTTTGCCAGTCGAGCAATCCCCCCTTGCGCACCACGCAGCAACCCGACATCAAGTCGTGCAATGCCTGCTTGCGTTCGGTCCAGCCGGCCAGCATGTAGCCGATGTCCATGATCGCGCCGGACAAGAACTTGCCGAAGAAGCGCCCGGTGGCGCGACCGAAGCCGATCCTGCGCCCATATTCGTCGGTGACCCTGAGACCCAGCGCCAGCTTGCCGGGCGTGGCTTGCCATGCCGAAGCCTCGCACATCGCGTAATACAACCACGGAACCACGACCCACACGAACCACAGCGAAGGGAATACGCGAAACGGAACCATGCCGCCCGGCTGCATGGCCTGAGGCACCGCGGACGAACCCACGACGACCAGGTACAGGATCACGAAGACCGGCGAGAGGATCAGCCCGTCGATCAGCCAGGCAACCGCGCGCCGCCAGAAACCCGCGTGCATGCCGCGGTTCTGGTAACGGGTAGGCAGCGGCTGCGAGGGCGCGGTCATGGTGCGGGATCCACCGGATTCACGCGCCGATGGTCGCAGAACCGCCCATCGCCTGCACGCTGCGCAACGCTAGATGTGTTCATCCGGCCAGATCGCCACGTGCGGTTCACCGTCGTTGCCAATACGGCCGCGGAACATGCCATCGGTGTTGAACGGCATCGCGAGCGCGCCATCGGCGCCCAGCACGATCGCGCCGCCGCTGCCGCCGAGCGCCGGGATTTCTTCGTTGATCACCGCTTCGGCTGCTTCGCCCACCGCTTGCCGCATCGCCGCCACGCGCATGCACACCGCGTGCGCGGCAGCGGTGCGGAGGTAGAACTCGCCCCAGCCGGTGCCGCTCATCGCGCAAGCCGCATTCGCGTAAGTGCCCGCGCCGATCACCGGCGAATCACCGATGCGGCCCCAGCGCTTGTCGGTCATGCCGCCGGTCGACGTGGCAGCGGCCAGCCGTCCCCGCGCGTCCAGCGCAACGGCGCCCACCGTCCCGAAATGATCGACGTGTTCGTTGCGATTGGCCTGACGCCGGGCGGCCTGCAACTCGCGCCAGCGCCGCCCGGTGCGGAAGTAATCCGGATCGACCAACGCGATGTCCTGTTCGCGCGCAAACCCTTCGGCACCCTCGCCCGCCAACATCACGTGCGGCGAATGTTCCATCACCGCGCGCGCCAGCAGAACGGGATTGCGCACGCGCCGCACGCCCGCCACCGCGCCCGCGCGCAGCGTCGCGCCATCCATGATCGCCGCATCGAGTTCGTTGATTCCGTCGTGCGTGAACACCGCGCCGTGGCCGGCGTTGAAATACGGAGCATCCTCCAGCGCCACGACCGCCGCGGTCACCGCATCGAGCGCCGAGCCGCCTGCCGCAGCCGATTCATGGCCGCGCCGCAAAGCCTCCGCAAGTGCGGCGCGCACGCCGCGTTCCGCATCCGCGTCCATGTCGCGACGAATCACGCCCGCACCGCCGTGGACGAGCAACATCGGCGGCGCACCGTACAGTTCAGCGCGCGGTTTCGTCATGTGTCATCTGTTCCCTGGCTGCGACGGGCCCGGGCAGCGCGGCATCGGGCGGCTGCGCGGCCGGGAAATGGGCGGTCGCGGTGGTGCCCTTGCCCAGCGCGCTTTCCAGCGTGACCTGCCAGTGGTAACGGTCGGCGATGCGGCGCACGATCGCGAGCCCGATACCATGCCCGCGGCGGCCGGTGCGACTGCCCCGGTAAAACGGCTGGAACGCGCGTTCGAGGTCTTCCTCGCTCATTCCACTGCCGGTATCGGCGACGCGCACATCGTTCGCCTCCACCTCGACGGTGACGCTGCCCTGTTCGGTGTACAGGCAGGCATTGCGGATGAGGTTGCCGATCATCACCGCGAACACCCGCGGCGGCGCGTGCAACGCGAAGCGCGCGTGCTCGACCATCGCCAGTTGCACCGGCTTGCCTGCAAGCAACTCGCGGTAACGCGTGACCTCGGCAGCGACCACATCGTTGGCAAGGAAATCCTCGTCGCGCAGGCCGGCGTCGGATTCGCGCGCCAGCACCAGGAAGGTTTCGATGAGCGCCTCCATCTCGCGGACGGAGCGTCTGATCCGCGCCAGCGAGCGCTGCGCGAACGGACTCATGTCCTCATCGGCCAGCACGTCGACCGCGATCTTCATCACCGTCAGGGGCGTGCGCAATTCGTGGCTGGCGTCGCGGGTGAAGTTGCGTTCGCGCTCGACGAACGCATCCAGCCGGTTGGCGAAGTTGTAGAGCGCGGCCACCAGCACCTCCACGTCGCTGTCACTGGCGGCGGGCAGCCGGTCGGGCGCCAGCGAAGCGGGATCGGGATGGTCCGGATTCCAGCGCCGCACCACCTTGGCCAGTGCGATCACCGGCGACAGCGCCTTGCGCGAAGCGCGATAGGTCAGCCAGGTGGCCAGATAGATGATCAGCACCACCAACACGACGGGAATCAACCCGAACAGCATCACCACGCTGTTGGGCCGGTCGTTGTTGAACAGCAGGAACAGCCGGCCGCGCGGCGTATCGGACACCAAGACCGTGCCCTCGGTGCCGTCGGGCTGGGCGATCTGGTGGTAACCGGGCGTCAGGTTCACAAGCCTGGCGGGCACCATGTCGGCCGGCGCGCCGGGCGCGCGCAGGTAGCCGCGCAACAACCACGTATCCGGCAACGGCGTTTGCGGATTGCGCACCAACTGCTGCCCGTAATAGATGCTTTCGCGATCGAGTTCCTGGCGGGCAATCGCCGTGCGGCTGGAGTTGGCGGCCGCGTACACGCCCAGCGCCGTGACCACGCTGATCGCCGCCACCCACAGCGAGAACATCACCCAGAAGCGGTGGCCGATGCTTGTGTAACGGGCCATGCGTAAAGCCTACCCGCAATATCCACGGTCTGCCGGATTGTGGGCGCCGCGGCGGATGCCTCGCAAGCCGCGGCCGTCAGCGGCTGGATGCCAAGGCGCTGGCTTCCGCCTCGGCATCCAGGTCGGCGACCCGGTATCCCGCGCTGTGGATCGTGTGGACGAGCGGCTTAGCGTAAGGCTTGTCCACCACGCGGCGCAGGTTGTACAGATGCGAACGCAGGGTGTCGGAATCGGGCAGCGTGTCGCCCCAGATTTCGCGTTCGATGTCGTGGCGCGACACCACGCGCGGCGATTCGCGCATCAGGATGGCCAGCAGTTTCAGACCGATCGGGGAAACCTGCATTTCCTCGCCATCGCGCGTGATCCTGAGCGTTGCGGTATCCAGCACCAGGCCGCCGACCTGGTAAACCTCGCTGGAAACCTGGCGCCGCTCGCGCCGGATCAGCGCGCGGATGCGCGCTTCCAGTTCACGCGGTTCGAACGGCTTGACCAGGTAATCGTCGGCGCCCGCGTCGAGGCCCACCAGCTTGTCTTCCAGCGTGTCGCGCGCGGTCAGCATCAACACCGGCGTGGATTTCTTGGCTTCGCCGCGCAGCTTGCGGCAGACATCCAGGCCATCCATGCCCGGCAACATCAGATCCAGCACGATCACGTCGTAGCTGTTGGTGACGGCCAGGTGCAGGCCGCTCACCCCGTCGCCGGCGAAATCGACGGTGTAGCCGCGCCGTTCGAGGAATTCGCCCACCATCTCGGCGATGCCGCTGTTGTCCTCGACCAGCAGCACCAGCCCCGTCTGTTTTTCGTGTTCGGACTCGGTCATGTTCAGCCTTTCCCCTGTCGCCATCCCTGCCACCACGGCACCGGCTGCCAATTTGCAGGCATGCGGGTGAGCATCGCGTGAAAGCGGCGCGCAGATTGCCGCGCGGAGGATGTCAACCGATCCGGCTCTTCCGCGTTGTCGATTGGAGGCGGGGCAACGACCGCCTGGCATCACGAGTGACGAATGCGGCGGACAGACCTCCCTTCCTGTCCGCCGCATTTTTGTGGTGCAGGCCGATCAATCGTCGTCGCGCGGAACGCTGACCTTGCCCTTGACGTTGCGGTGACCGACGTCGCCGCTGCCGACCGAGCCAACGCTGAAGTCGCCGCCCACGCCGTCCGCATCGAAATCGCCCGAGCCGACGCTGCCCGCATGCACGTTGCCGCCCGCCTTCGAGATCTTCACGTCGCCCGAAGCGACCGCGCCGACCGACACGTTGCCAGTGACGTTGCTGACGATGAGGTCGCCCGAGCCCACACTCTTGGCATCGAGGCTGCCGCCGACGCCCGTGATCCGGGCACTGCCGGACGCGACCGAACCCAGCGATACGTCGCCCTTGATGCTGCCCAACACCAGGTCGCCCGATCCGACTCCACCGGCGCGCGCATTGCCATGCACGTTGTCCACGCTGACATCGCCGGACCCGAGGCTGGACAGGTTCACGCTGCCGACGTCGCTGGCGACCGCGTCGCCGGAACCCACGCTCAAGCCGAGCTCGCCCGCGACACCGTTCACCTTGAGGTCGCCGGAACCGAGCGACGCATCCAACGCGGCGACGCTATTGACCTTGGCGTCGCCCGAACCCTCCTGCAGTCTGAGCGCCAGCGACTGCGGCACGCGCACATCCAGTTTCAGGTAGGCGTAGGAGCCGCCGAACAGGGACATCAACATGGTGTGGTCGCCGTCGTGCGCGACGACGCTGGCGGTGTCGCCATGACGCGCGGCTTCGATCTTCACGTCCTGCAGCCATTTCTCGTTCGAGGCACAGGCCGTGCCCCGTACCACCACGTTGGTCAAACCCGGCTCGCCGTGGATCACCAGATCGTCGGGACCGATCTGCACCGTCAGGAGTTTCAGGCCAGCGGCATTGATTTCGGCATTGCGCGGTGCGCTGTAGCGGCATTGTTCGGCGCCGATGGCCGTGAACGACAACGCCAGCAACGACGCACCCGCAAGCAACAGGATGGGTTTGCGCATGACACTCTCCGGTGGTACCGCCATCGCGGTGGACAGGCGCAGGATAACCATTCCCGGCGTGCCGGCTCATGTGCCCAAAGTCGGCGTGACTTGCGGCCTAGGCATTTCGCGTTTCCCTTTCCTGCGAGAAGGAAGCCAAGGACGCCGGCCATTCTCAGACTTCGTCATTCCGGGGCTGCCCGCATTGATTGCGGGCGGAACCCGGAATGACGGGGTTTACAGGTCGGCAAGCTCACTGGCGAAATTATGGTCAAGCGCCAGCCCCGAGTGAGGCGACTACTACCAAGCGTGAAGGATGATCACGTGTTGCGCTCTTCGACCTTGGCCTGATCCCACAACGCATCCTGCTCCGCAAGGGATTTCCCGGCCAGCGTCTCGCCAGCCGCGGCGGCCAGCGACTCCATGCGGCGGAAGCGGCGCTCGAACTTGGCGTTGGCGTGGCGCAGCGCGGCGGAGAAATCCACGCCGGCGTGGCGCGCAACGTTCACCAGCACGAAGGCGACATCGCCGATCTCGTCCAGCAGGCGGTCGTGGCCCGCGCCCACCCCGAATTCCGCGCGTACTTCGGCGATTTCTTCCTGCAACTTGTCCAGCACGGGTTCCGGACTGGGCCAATCGAAACCGACCGTCGCGGCCTTGTCGCACAGCTTCAATGCGCGTTGCCATTCAGGCAGGCCGCGCGCGATACCGGCCAGCGCGCTGGTGTCCTTGTCGCCCTTCGCCGCACGTTCGGTGCGCTTGATGTCATCCCACGCGCGCGATTGTTCCGCGGCATCGGTGCAACGCGCATCGCCGAACACGTGCGGATGCCGGCGCACCAGCTTGGCGTTGATCGCATCCACCACGTCGCCGAACGCGAACAGGTGCTGTTCCTCGGCCATGCGCGCGTGGAATACGACCTGCAGCAACAAATCACCCAGCTCATCCTTCAGCGCCGCATAGTCCTTGCGGTCGATCGCATCGGCGGTTTCGTAGGCTTCCTCGATGGTGTACGGCGCAATCGAATCGAAGGTTTGCGCGACATCCCACGGGCAGCCATGCTCGCGGTGGCGCAGGCGCGCCATGATCGTAAGCAGTTCGGCGACCTTGTCGGTCACGCGCGCAGCCCGAGCCGCGCCAGCCAATCCACCGAACCGTCGCCCAGCGCGAGGAACTCGGGATTCAACAACGATTCCGCGGTGTTGTAACGCAGCGCGTTGCCGTGCAAATCCACCACCGCGCCGCCGGCCTGCTCCAGCACGCATTGCGCGGCGGCCGTATCCCACTCCGAGGTCGGCCCGAGGCGCAGGTACAGGTCGGCGTCGCCGCGCGCGACCATGCAGAACTTGATCGACGACCCCACCGACATCAGCGTGTGCCTGCCGAGTTTCGAGAGCATCGCGGTCTGCCGTTCATTACCGTGCGAGCGGCTGCCCGCCACCACCGGAACCGTCGTCGCGGCACGCGTGGCGATCGGCTGCGGCAATGCGCCCGGCGCGGATTCCAGGAACGCGCCGTCGCCCGCGACGCCGAAGTACAACGCGCCCGTGACGGGCACCAGGACCACGCCCAGCACCGGCGCATGGTTTTCGATCAGCGCGATGTTGACCGTGAACTCGCCGTTGCGCTTCACGAACTCGCGCGTGCCGTCCAGCGGATCGACCAGCCAATAGCGGTCCCATGCGCGGCGCGTGTTCCAGTCGATGTGCTTCGATTCCTCGGACAACACGGGGATGTCCGGCGTCAGCGCCTGCAGGCCCGCGACGATGATGCGATGCGAGGCCATGTCCGCGGCGGTCAGCGGCGAATCGTCGGCCTTGTGCTCGACCGCGAAGCTGCCCGCGTAGACTTCCAGGATGGCCGCGCCCGCGCGGCGCGCGAGCCGGCGTGCTTCGAGCGCAAAACGTTCCAGGGTGCTCATGCGGGGCGAAACCTTCCTTCGAGATATTCGCGCGCGATGAACAGCGCGGCGATGGACCTGCCTTCCGACACGTCGTCGCGCGCCAGCAGCGCGGGCAGTTCGGACAACTTCCAGGGCACGACGTCGAGGCGCTCGGGCTCGTCGCCCGGACGACTCTGCGGATACAGGTCTTCCGCCAGGATCACCTGCGCCTTGTGGGTCATGTAGGCCGGAAGCAGCGACAGCGTGATCAGCGGCGTCAATTTGCGCGCGGCGAAGCCCGCCTCTTCCTGCAACTCCCGATTCGCGGCTTCCAGCGCGGTTTCTCCGGGATCGATCCGTCCCTTGGGCAATCCCAGTTCGTAGCGGTCGAGCCCCACGCCGTATTCGCGCACGAGCAGCACGGTGTCGTGATCGCGCATCGGCACGATGAACACCGCGCCCTGTCCCGATGCGGTCAGCCGCTCGAAGGTGCGGCGTGCGCCGTTGGAAAACGCGAGATCGACCTCCTCCACGCGCAGGAAGCGGCTGTCGCGCGCGGCACGTTTCGCAAGGATCTCGGGAGGACTGGGCATCGAGTGATTGTAGCCGTCATGAAGACGGGGGCGGCTCGCTCGATGCCGACGACGGCACGACCACTTTCTTGCCGGTCAGGGTTTCCACGGGCGGCATCGACAAGCGAATGTCGTTGTCGTTCTTCGGCGGTGGTTGCGGGTCATCGCCCTTGCAGCCGGCGAACAAGGCCAGCGGCGACAGCGCGCAATGCAGCTTGATGCCACCCGGCAGGCGCACGGTCTTCTTTACCGTGGTCTTTTCGATCGCGTTGTCCACCGCACGCCCGACCGTCCTGGCGCCAAGCGATTCGTGGTCCGGCGCCCAGTCCTGGTTGAAAGGTGTGGGCTTGTACGGCAGCGGCGACTTGCCGCTGTAGATCTGCGAGCCCTTGATCCCCGGCGCGCGATA
>JAGWZT010000470.1 GCA_018971925.1 Lysobacteraceae bacterium
CTGATCGGCCCCGGCGCCGAGGAACAGATCAACCTGTTCGCCATGGCCATGGGCGCAGGGCTGACGGCGAACAAAATCAAGGGCATCATCTTCGCCTATCCCAGCTATGCCTCGGACATCAGCTCGATGATGTAGCAGGCACGGCAAGCCGGAAGTCCGTCGATGGCTGCAACTGTGGCGTCCTACAGAATCACCAGAGTACCGCGCAAACACGGCCTGGCGCCGGTCCGATTCCAGCAATCCAGTGTTTGGCCCTCTACGGCTCACAGCCGACCAGCGGCACCAGAGCACCATAGCAGCGTAGGCGCGGTCGGCCACATGCGACCGAGATGCAAGGCCACCGGGACTGACCCCGGAACGCTTCTGGGGACGGCGGCACGCAGGAGAAAGAGCTGCTGCCCCAACCTCTTTCAGTTCGAGGATCGGGCAACATTCTGCGCTCGCGCACCGATTCAGCAGTGATTGCAGTTCGTCGCTCAGGTGATGCAAAGTGCGCAGGCACCGTGTCACGGCGTCGGGTTTGCTGCGAGTCAGGAGGCGGGCTTCGTCGCGCGCAGCGACCTGATCCCGCAGCTCCAGCAATTGCCGGATGTCGGCGAGCGAAAAATCCATGGCTTGGGCACGGGTGACGAAGTGCAGGCGTTCCGGTTCGGCCTCGGTGTGCCGGCGGCGACCCACGAGTTGATGATGTACGCAAGCGTCATCGGCAACGACCTCGGTCCGAAATTCACTCCGATCAGCAGCGTGGCCACCCTGTTGTAGCTGCATGTTCTGGCACGCAAGGGCCACAAGGTCAGCTGGGGGAGATACATGAAGATCGGCCTCATGATTACCCCACCGTGTTGCTGGCTGCACGCGTTGCATTGTTCGTATGGCTGCCGGTCCTGCCTGCGCCGTGAACATACCGTGGCCCGTCGCCACGAAGTGGTTGCGCGGTCTTGCCGGCGTGATGGGCAGATCGACCTCAGAGACAACCAAGGGCCTACTTACGGAGTTTCGGTCGACGGACCTGTCGTCGCTACGCGCGGCGTCTCAGAGCGGAACAGCCACAGGGAACTTCCTGCCAAGATGAATTCGACCGCCGCAAATACACCCAACGCGGCTCCAAATCCGAAGCGCAGCACTTCGCCAAAGATGAGACTCCCCAAGCCGAAGCCAACAAACAAGGCGAACACGTTCAACCCCATTGCTTGCCCGGGTCGCTTGTCGCCAATCGAAGTGACAATGCCCCCGAAGAGCGGCTGCGTCATGTCATAGCCAAGGGACAGCACCATCGCCACGACCGGCGCGAGGATCAAAGGGAAATCCCAAAGCAGGATGACCGCGGCGAGCGCGCCGATTCCGAGGCCTATCGGCAGCAACCTCGCACGCCCCCATCGGTCCGCCGCACGGCCGATCAACGGGCCGAACAGAAAACCGGGTACGCCATAACCGAGCAACGCGAGGCCAACACCGACCGGACCAAGACCGTATCGTTGCACCAAGTAGACACCCAGCCAAGTGAAGATGCCGGACTGGAACATCGAATTCACGAGGACATAGCCATAAGTGCGCTGGCCGCGTGACGTGCTCAGCAGGCTCCGGTAGCCGCGAACGAGATCGCCGAGCGTACCGCCGACCGGCCGCATTGCGTTGGCAATGATGCGGCGATAGGGCAGAAACCACACCAGGACAAATCCACCTGTCGCACCGACCACCAGGAAAAGTCCGCGCCAGCCAATGAAGGGCACCAGCACCGCGCCCAGCGGCGAACCGAAGGCCATTCCCCCGGCCATGGCGCCGAACAGCCATCCCAGCGGGCGGCCTCGTTGTTCGTACGGGAAGAGCTTGCCGACGAGCACCAGCGCTAGCGGCACCACTCCGCTGGCACCCAGTCCCGTCACGATACGCCACAACGCGATCTGCCCGATGGAGGTTGCTGTCGCCGTCAATGCCGTGAGCGCCGTGAATGCCGCCAGGGAAGCGAGCATGACGCGCTGAATCCCCAA
>JAGWZT010000036.1 GCA_018971925.1 Lysobacteraceae bacterium
TAGCCTTCCGGTGGAATCAGCATCGCGAGGTTGGTCTTGCCGCAGGCCGACGGGAACGCCGCCGCGACGTAGCGGATTTCGTGCTGCGGGTTTTCGATGCCGACGATCAGCATGTGTTCGGCCAGCCAGCCTTCGGCGCGTGCCTGCCACGAACCGATGCGCAGCGCGTGGCACTTCTTGCCGAGCAGCGCGTTGCCGCCGTAGCCGGAGCCGAACGACTTGATCGTGAGTTCCTCCGGGAAGTGCATGATCCAGCGGCGCTCGGGATCGAGTTCGCCGATCGAATGCAGCGCCTTGACGAAGCTGCCCTCGCGCTCGATGCGTTGCAGCGCGGCGGTGCCCATGCGGGTCATCAGGCGCATGTTGGCGACCACGTATGGCGAGTCGGTGATCTCGACGCCGCACCGTGACAGCGGCGAACCGAGCGGGCCCATGCAATACGGGATCACGTACAGCCTGCGGCCCTGCATGCAGCCGTCGAACAGCGCGTCGATCTTGGCGTGCGCTGCGGCCGGGTCCATCCAGTTGTTGTTGGGGCCGGCATCGTCCTTGTCCTTCGTGCAGATGACGGTGAGCTTTTCGACGCGCGCGACGTCCTTCGGATCGGAGCGGTGCAGGTAGCAGCGCGGATGGGTTTCCTGATTCAGTTCGATCAGGTCACCCGTCTTCAGCATCTCGTCCACGAGCTGCTTGTATTCGGCGTCGGAGCCGTCGCACCAATGGATGTGATCGGGTTTCGTTTTTCTTGCGACGTCGTCAACCCATCGGTTCAGAGAATCGAGTTTGCTTGGCATCGGTTGTGATACTCCAGAATGAAATCTTTGTCGTTGCGCATCAAGCGGCGGAACCGTCGTGACGAATGGGAAGGCCTGTCTTTATTTTGTTGGCCTTTCCCTGTGGACGGAGAGTGTCGAGCCGGCCTGGTGTCGTGGAATGGGGGCGGCGCCTTGGAAAACGGGGCGGGGAAGTGACGTTAGTCTGCGCCTGCTGGCTTTGCAAGGCGTGGCCGCACTCAGCGCGTTGTGCATCGCATCATCACGGCACGAGCGTTGCGATCACGTGCTCCACGTAAGCTTCGTATTGCTCGTGCGACAGGTGCGGCAGTTCCAGCGTCAGGTTCAGTTGCAGGAAGCCCACATAGGCCGCGTAAGTCAGCCGTGCGCGGTGGTGCGCGGCGCCCGGACCGAGGCCGGTCTCGCGAAAGGCGGCTTCCAGGAAATCCATGCGCCGCTGCGAGACCCGGGTCATGGTGGGCTGTACCAGCGGGTGGTCCAGCGCCTGCAGCAGCGCGGCATAGATGCGGTGCGCCTGGGCCTCGCCGGAAACCCAGCGGAACAACGCGCCCAGCCGCTCGCGCGGGCGATCACCGGCGGCGCCGATGTGCTGTTGCAGTTCGCCGTCGTCGTCGGCTTCCCAGCGGTTCAATGCCGCCTGCAGCAGGGCTTCGCGGTTCCTGAAATGCCAGTAGAAGCTGCCCTTGGTGACGCCGAGGCGACGCGCCAGCGCCTCGACGGCCAGCGCGCCGACGCCTTCCTGGGCGATCATTTCCAGCGCACCGCGTTCCCAGTCGGCCGCAGAAAGCCGGGCGTGCGCGCGGCCGCGGCGCGGGGTCTGGGTGGTGGCTCCGGTCGAGGCGGCGGAATGCGTGGGCATGACCGTACTGTAGCGTATTGACAGGTCTTCGGCACAAATCCATACTGACGCGTATGGAAAAGATCGAAGCGCCCGCCGAGGCGCGCCTCAGCACGCTGCCCGCCCGCGATGGCTTGCCGCTCGCGGTCGCAACGCGCGGCCCCGCCGGCGCGCCCGCGGTACTGTTCGCGCACGGTTTCGGCCAGAGCCGGCGTGCCTGGGCGCGGGCGGCGGAAGGGTTGGCCAGGCACGGCTGGCGCACCGTCACCTTCGATGCGCGCGGCCACGGTGACAGCGGGCGCCTGGCGGACGGGCGCTATGTCCTGGAACAGTTCGTCGGCGATCTGCTGACCGTGGCGGGTTCATTGGACGCACCGCCGGTGCTGGTGGGTGCGTCGATGGGCGGTTTGCTCGGCATCGTCGCCGCGGGCGAAACCCGGCCCGCCCCGTTTCGCGCGCTGGTGCTGGTGGACATCACGCCGCGCTGGGAAAGCGGGGGCGTCGAACGGATGCTGGGGTTCATGCGCGCGCATCCGCAGGGTTTTGCATCGCTGGACGAAGCCGCCGATGCGGTGGCTGCCTACCTGCCGCAACGGCGACGCCGCAAGGATCGTTACGAACTGGCGCAGTTGCTGCATCGCGGCGCGGACGGACGCCTGCGCTGGCATTGGGATCCGGCATTGCTGGATACCGTGGCGCACGAGGGTGAGCGGCACCAGCAACGCCTGTTGAAGGCGGCGCGGAACATCGACGTGCCGGTGCTGCTGGTGTCCGGCGGGCGCAGCGACATCGTGTCCGAAGCCACCGTTGCGGAATTCCTCGAAGCAGTGCCGCACGCGCGCCACGTCGAAATCCCGCACGCGACGCACACCCTCGCGGGTGACGACAACGCCGCGTTCACGGCCGCAATCGAACCATTCTTGAATACACTTTCCAAGGGAACGGAGGGAATTGAACCGCCCGCACGGGACTCACGCACCGCAGTCCACTTTCCTCCGGCTTGATTCCCTCCGTCCCCTTTCAGGAGGTTTGCCATGAACACCCTCATCATCCTGGTTTGCACCGCGGTCGTCGGCATGGCCTGCGCATATTTTCGCAGTCGCCTCTGGCATTGGACGCTGGCGACGATCGTGACGATCCTCGTGGTCGGGTTCGGCCTGCATGCACCCACGCCGATGTGGGTGCTGCTCGGCATCTTCCTGGTGCTCGTCGCGCTGCCGTTGAACGTGACGCCGTTGCGCAGGGGATTGTTCGCGGCGCCGCTGCTGAACCTGTTCGAGCGCGTGCTGCCGAAGATTTCCGAAACCGAACAGGTCGCGCTGGATGCCGGCACCGTCGGCTTCGAGGGCGAACTGTTTGCCGGCAAACCCGACTGGTCGAAGTTGTTGACCGAACCGAAGCCGCAGCTCTCGGCAGAGGAACAGGCGTTCCTGGACGGGCCGTGCGAAAAGCTGTGCGCGATGATCGATGACTGGCACATCACCCACGAGATCGCCGACCTGCCGCCGGAGATCTGGGAGTTCATCAAGCGCGAAGGTTTCTTCGCGATGATCATCCCGAAGCGGTATGGCGGCAGGCAATTCTCGGCGCTCGCGCACTCGGCGGTGCTGCAGAAACTTTCCAGCATGTCGGCGACGCTGTCGTCGCTGGTCGCGGTGCCGAACTCGCTCGGCCCGGCGGAACTGTTGCTGCGTTACGGCAGCGAGGAGCAGAAGAACCACTACCTGCCGCGTCTCGCCGACGGCCGCGAGGTGCCGTGTTTCGCGTTGACCGGTCCGTACGCCGGCTCGGATGCCACGTCGATTCCGGACTACGGCATCGTGTGCAGACAAAACGTCGATGGCAAGGAAACGTTGGGCATCAAGCTCACCTTCGACAAGCGTTACATCACGCTGGCGCCGGTCGCGACGTTGGTCGGATTGGCGTTCCGGATGTACGACCCCGAGCACCTGCTGGGTGACAAGGAAGACCTCGGCATCACGCTGGCGCTGATACCGCGCGAAACAAAGGGACTCGAAATCGGCCGCCGGCATTTTCCGCTCAACATCCCGTTCCAGAACGGGCCATTGCGCGGCAAGGATGTGTTCGTGCCGATCGACACCTTGATCGGTGGTCCGCACATGGCCGGCCACGGTTGGCGCATGCTGGTCGAATGCCTGTCGGTCGGGCGTGGCATTTCGCTGCCGTCGAACGCGACCGGATTCGTGCGGCTGGCGGTTGCCGCGACCGGCGCGTACGCGCGCATCCGCAAGCAGTTCGGTTTGGCGGTCGCGCGTTTCGAAGGCGTCGAGGAAGCACTGGCGCGGATCGGCGGCTATGCGTACGCGGTCACGGCGTTGTCGCGCGCGTCCGCCGCGGCGGTCGATCGCGGCGAGAAGCCGGCGGTGGCTTCGGCCATCGCGAAGTGCCACGCCACCGATCTCGGCCGCCAAGTCATCCAGGACGCGATGGACGTGCACGGCGGCAAGGCCATCCAGCTCGGGCCGTCGAATTACCTCGGCCGCATGTGGCAGGGCGCGCCGATTCCGATCACGGTGGAAGGCGCCAACATCATGACCCGCAGCCTGATGATCTTCGGGCAGGGCGCGATCCGCTGCCATCCGTGGATATTGAAGGAAATGCGAGCCGTGCAAGAGCCTGATCGAGCCAAGGCGCTGGGCGATTTCGACACGGCGTTGTTCGGCCACATCGGCTTCGGCATTTCCAACGCGGCGCGTGCGTTCGTACTCGGCGTGACCTTCGCGAAGTTCGGCAAGGCGCCGGGCGACGCCTACACGCGCCGTTACTACCGCAAGTTGAATCGCTATTCCGCGTGTCTCGCATTGCTGTCCGATACCGCGATGGGCGTGCTGGGCGGCAAGCTGAAGTTCAAGGAGAAGATCTCCGCGCGTCTCGGCGACGTGTTGTCGCATCTCTACATTTGCTCGGCGATGCTGAAGCGCTACGAGGACGAGGGCCGCCCCGAAGCCGAGCGGCCGATGCTTGCCTGGGCATTCCACGATTCGGTGTGGCGCATGCAGATGGCGCTGGACGGCGTGATCCGCAACTTCCCGGTGCGCCCCGTGGCGTGGCTGGTGCACACGCTGGTGTTTCCGTTCGGCCGCCGCGAAGTGCCGCCCTCCGATCGTCTGGGCCGTCGCGTCGCCGCGATCCTGACCGCGCCGAACAGCGCGCGCGACGCGCTGATAAAGGGCATCTACCTCACGCAGACGCCGAACAACCCGGTCGGACGGATGCACGCGCTGCTGCCCGACGTGGTCGCGGCCGAGCCGATCGAACGCAAGTTCCTGAAGGCGGTGAAGGCCGGCGGTGTGCGCGCGCACGATTACCTGGGCCAGTTGGCCGATGCGCAGGCGCAAGGTGCGATCAGCGAAACCGAACGCGCGATGCTGGAACGCCTGCGCCGCGCCACCGCGGAGTTCATCAACGTAGACGATTTCGATCCCGAGGAATTGCGCGCGAAAATCGTGCACGGCGGCGCCGACACGCAACGCTCGCTGCACATTGCCTAGGCAAACTTGATGCGTGAGATGGCGGTGCCCTCACTGCTTCATGCAATCGGAACGTCGCTCTTCTGCTGGTCGCGCGCGACCTCGGCGCGCCGGATCATTTGCTGAACCTCGGGTGTGACATGGGTGGCGGTGAGTTCTACTTCAGGATGTTCGCGCGCGAATACGCGGAATATCTCGTCAGCGAATGCCGGGCCGATGGTTGCGACACCCGTGAAATCCAGCATGACGCATCGGAATTGATCCACGCGCTGCATCAAGCGCTTTCCCTGCGAACGCGAGATCAGATTTTCGTCGCCCACTTGCGCCAGCCTGACCGGAACGATGGTTTTGGCGAAGCTATAGTCGTCGGGGCCGCTGGAGTATTCCTCGAACACCTGCTTCAGCGTTCGGGCGGAATCGGTGGCGATGGACATGGTGACCGTAGTCCCCGATGTGGCGTCTTCGGGCTTGTTCTCGTGCAGCACATCCAGGTCGTGACCGGCCAGATGATCGAAGACAAGACCACCGGCGGCTATTTCAAAATGATCAAAGGCGCGCGAGGTGAAGAACACGCCCTCACCGGTGTGTCGTGCAGGATCGGTGGTGAATTTGCCCTTGGATAGCTCCAGCAAGGCGAGTCGATCATCCGGGAGGTTGAGGGCCGAGGCGATCTTGCGAAAGATTCCGATGCCGTCATCCGAAATCCAAAGAGATGCCTCGCCATCCTTGGACAACACCGTAACCGTCAGCTTTTTCCCTTCCGAATGGTCAATGGCGTTGTTGACCATTTCGGTCAACCCGTAATGTGCGATGTCGGTGACGTTCGCGGGCAGGTTGTTCAGCAGCGGCGCGACATCACGACTCCATACTTGGTCTTCGGCCAAGCCCTTCAAGGGGTATTCGAACTCGCCGAAGCGCGTCGGGCCTAATACGTATGCGGGTCGTGTTGTTCCGGAACGGGCGAGAAATCCGGACTCCACCAAAGCACGCGCACGAGCTGCGGTAGTTTGTCTGCTGACGCCCAATTGCGATGCGACGAAGCCGGTCAGGTCGCGAGGATGGGCCACGACTGCAGCAAGCAAGGCGGCATCGATCTGGTCGGAGCGGTTCCGAGGCATGCGGTGATTGTAAAGCTGGCTTCGCACATTGTAAAGTAAATTACAATAAATTGTAAAGTTACATTGGACCAAAGGCTTAGGGTGCCGAAGCTCCTCACTAAAGCTGTGCACGCACCGGCAACTGCCCCATCGAATTTCGTTTCGGGTTCGACTCGTGATGAAACTCCCGGTCGCCCGAAGATGGCGAGCTTGGAAATGGCACGGCCCTTTGCATTGGATCCGAAGCGGATCAGGTTAGGTTGCGTTTGCGACCTCGCGCGTATCCGTGAAGGTGACGTCGGGCCAGCGTTCCTGCGCGAGCTGCAGGTTCACGCGCGTCGGCGCCAGATACACCAGTTGCTCCGCGGCATCGATGGCAAGGTGCATGGCGTTGCGCTCGCGGAAGTCGGCAAGCTTCTTCGCGTCGTCGCAATGCACCCAGCGCGCGGTGACGACGCCCACGTTTTCGAACGCGCAATCGACGTTGTACTCGTCCTTCAGCCGGTACGCGGCGACGTCGAACTGCAACACGCCGACCGCGCCCAGGATCAAGTCGTTCGACATCAGCGGGCGGAAGAATTGGGTCGCGCCTTCCTCCGACAATTGCTCCAGGCCCGCGCGCAGCGCCTTCATCTTCAAGGGATCGCGCAGGTGCGCGCGGCGGAACAGTTCCGGCGCGAAATTGGGGATGCCGGTGAAGACGAGCTTCTCGCCTTCGCTGAAACTGTCGCCGATCGAGATGGTGCCGTGGTTGTGCAGGCCGATCACGTCACCGGGCCAGGCGGTTTCGGCGATCTCGCGCTCGCTGGCCATGAAGGTCAGCGCGTTGGCAAGTTTCACTTCCTTGCCCGTGCGGACGTGCAGCGCCTTCATGCCTGACTTGTAGTTGCCCGAGCATACGCGCAGGAATGCCACGCGATCGCGGTGCGCCGGGTCCATGTTGGCCTGGATCTTGAACACGAAGCCGGAGAGTTTTTCTTCGTCGGGCGACACTTCGCGGGTCGCCGCCGCGCGTGCCTGCGGTGAAGGCGCGTGCTCGACGAAGAAATCCAGCAGCGGCTGTACGCCGAAATTGTTGATGCCCGAGCCGAAGAACACCGGCGTCTGCTCGCCGGCGAGGTACTTTTTGACGTCGAACGGGTGCGAGGCGCCCTGCACCAGTTCCAGTTCCTCGCGCAGTTCGGCGAGCGCATCGGCGCCGATGCGCTGTTCGAGTTCGGGGTCGTCCAGTCCGTCGAGGATCGTGGAATCCTGGCGGGTGAAGTTGCGTCCGGACTCGTACAGGTGCACCTCGTCGTCGAGCAGGTGATACACGCCCTTCAGTCGTTTGCCCATGCCGATCGGCCAGGTTACCGGCGCGCACTGGATCTTCAGCACGCTCTCGACTTCATCCAGAAGTTCGATCGGCGAGCGGCCCTCGCGGTCGAGCTTGTTGATGAAGGTCATGATCGGCGTGGTGCGCAGCCGGCACACCTCCATCAACTTGATGGTTCGCTCTTCCACCCCTTTGGCGCAGTCGATCACCATCAGCGCCGAATCGACCGCGGTCAGCACGCGATAGGTGTCCTCGGAAAAGTCCGCGTGGCCGGGTGTGTCCAGCAGGTTGACGATGCGGCCTTCGTACGGGAATTGCATCACCGAGCTGGTCACCGAAATGCCGCGCTCCTTTTCCATCGCCATCCAATCGGACGTCGCGTGGCGCGCGGACTTGCGCGATTTCACCGCGCCGGCCATCTGGATCGCGCCGCCGAACAGCAGCAGCTTTTCGGTCAGCGTGGTCTTGCCGGCGTCCGGGTGCGAGATGATCGCGAAGGTGCGGCGGCGACGGGTTTCGGTCGACTGGTTGGACATGGAAAGCGGGTTTGCACGCAACGCAAACCCGCCATTCTAGCGGCGCCCGTCAAACCACCCAAGACACGTCATTGCGTGAGCCTGGTCAGCAGGTTGTGCCAGTACTCCAGCGCCCAAGGCACGTTCGAAGCCAGCAACTTTTCGTTGAGGCCGTGGGCAAACGTGTCGTTGGGCTTGGAAAATGTCGGATCGACGCCGTAACTCGGCACGCCGGCATTGCGGAAATACATGCTGTCGGAGGCGCCGGCCGACATGCCCGGCACGATGTCGAGACCGGGATAGCGCTGGTGCACCGTCGCGCTGACGGCGTCCACCACGTCCTTGCGCAACGGCGACGCCGGACTTTCCACAGGCGGCGGCTGGCGCACCGTGATCTTGACGCTCGGGTCATTGATCACCTTCGTGAGCGTGGCCTGCACGGCGGCGACATGCGTGCCGGGGAAGATGCGGCAATTGATGTTGGCGTCGGCGCGTTGCGGCAGTGCGTTCAATGCGTGCCCGCCGTCCAGCATGGTCGCGACGCAGGTCGTGCGTATCTGGCCGACGTAGGCCGGGTCGGCCGAAAGCACCGCGGCCGCCTTGGCGTCATCCGGGTTCGCGGCGAACGCGCGCATCGCCTCCGCGATCGGGCCGGTGTTGTGTTCGCCGGTTGCCTTCAACGAAGCCAGCGTGATCTCGCTGTGCTGCACCGGGAATTGATACGCGGCCACCCGATCGAGCGCCCTGGCCAGTCGATAGATCGCGTTCTTCGGCACATCGGGTTCACTGGAATGACCGCCGGCCGAGGTGACAGTCAACTTGAAGTCGGCGTAGGTCTTTTCGGCGGCCTGGATTTCGTACACCACCGGCTTGCCCTGTGCATTCAGGGTGCCGCCGCCCGCGTCGGCGTTGAGCAGGAATTCGGCATCGTGGTAACGCTTGGCGAGTTCACGGGTCGAGGCCATGTCGGTCTCCTCGTCACCCGAAAACACCAGGATCATGCTGCGCTTCGGCACGTAGTGTTCGCGCTTGAATCGCATCATCGTCTCAACCAGCGCGATGACGTTGGTCTTCATGTCGGCCACGCCACGGCCATACAGATAACCGTTTTGCTCGATCAGCTTGAACGGGTCGCGCTGCCAATCGGCCGGGTTCGCGGCGACCACGTCCATGTGCCCGGACAGCAGGATGGGTTTCAACTTCGCGTCACTGCCGCGGTAATGCACGACCAGTGCGGCGGTGTGTTCGACCGGAATGATCTCGATGTCGGATTTGGCGAAACCGGCCGATTCCAGATTGCCCGCGAGGTATTGCGCGAAGGCGGGAACCTGGTCCTTGCCTTCCACCGTTTGCGTGGCGATCGCGTGTCGCAACATGGCCATGGTTTCCGGCATCGCCTGCGCGGTGGTTTCCGCGAAGGTTTGCGGGGTGGCAAGGGTCAGGGCGAGGCCAACGGCCAGGCAGATACGCGGCATCGGCATGCGGGAGTCCGGGCAGTTTCAGGAGTCCTGCAGTATAGGTGAAGGACGCATCTTCCGGCGTACGCCTCACTTGTCCTGCACGGCCTCGACCTGGATCTGCATCGACACTTTCATGTCCATGCCGAACGATTGCCCGGCATTGATGCCGAAATCGGCACGATCGAACGTGGCGGAGGCCTCCGCGCCGCAACGCTCGCGCGGTTTCACCACGAAATCGGGGATGCATTTGAAATGCTCGATCTTGAGGTCGACCGGTCGCGTGACGCCGTGCAGGGTCAATTTCCCGACCACGCGCGTGGGTGCGTCATCGACGAAATCCGCAAGCGTGCCGTCATAGACCGCGGTCGGATACTTCGCCGCATCGAAGAACGCGCACTGGGTCTTGCACAGCGGCGCGGGGATCGCATCGCGCAGCACCATCTGCGTCAGCGGCGGGTTGCCGAAATTGATGCTGTCGACTTGCGTCATGATGTGCACGCTGCCCGTCTGCTTCGCGCGATCCAGCGTGATCGCGCCGCTGCTGTGGTCGAACTTGCCGCGCCAGGTCGAGAGCCCCATGTGGTCGGCGGCAAAGCTCGGATGGGTGTGGTCCGGATCGATGGTGTAGTGCACTGGTTTGGCGGCGGCCGCACCGGTGGCGATCAACAACGCGAGCAGTAGAAAGCGCATCGTGGATTCTCCGTGTCTTTGAGGAAATTGAAACTCGTTGCAATCAGGTGCCTTTCAATGGCGCGGCGAGCGGCGAGACCGCAATCGACAGGACGCGATGTCCTTGCGCATCAGTGGCCAGGATGGTCCGTGCCGTATTCGTCGTGCAGGCGCCACCACGTGTACGGTTCGCCCTGTGGCCAGCCTTGCGGCGAGTCTTCCCAGGTTTCCTGGCGGCCGTACGGCGTCAGG
>JAGWZT010000037.1 GCA_018971925.1 Lysobacteraceae bacterium
ATCGTTCGTCTATGTATCGACATACATCTTCCTCACTCTTCCTTGCCCTGCGGGCAAACAGCCGACGGCGCGGTCGCTTGGCATGGCGTTGGCAGGCCCGAACTCCTCGCAACGGCGTAACCGCGATTGTGCCGCATCACGCATGCTTGCGCAGCCTGGCGACGAAGCGCGCGGTCAGCGTGGCCGCCGCACCTTGTTCGCCGGCGATTTCGCACACGACGTCGGCGCGACCCTTGCCCTGTTCGCGCACGGACGCCACGATCAGGGACAATGCCCCCGCTTCGGCGAAGCGCGCGATACCGTGCAGTTCACCCCATACGGGTTCGCGATAGCGCAAGGTCGAATCGCCGACGTAGATGTCGCAATCGAGGCCTTGCGCGCGCAAGCCCAACTCGATCAGGCCCCAGCCCGCCAGCGTCAGCAACGACGCCATGCTGCCGCCGAACGCACAGCCCTTGTCGTTGACGTTGGGCGCGAGCGGCGCGGTCATCTCGAGTTCGTCGCCGCTGTAGCGCGGCACCGCAAGCTGCATTGCGCGCGCAAGCGGGATGTGTTCGAGGATCTGGCGCTCGAGTGTCGCGGCCGGAGAGAGATTCGTATCCATCGCGCAAGTCTGACGTGCGGTGCGCGGGACGACAAGGCGTGCGCGTACTGACCTATGATCGGCGCATGGCTCTTTCGCGACCCCTCAAGGGAATCCGCATCGCGATCACGCGCCCCGTCGGTACGGGCGCCGCGTGGGTGCATCGCGTTCGCGCGCTGGGCGGCGCGCCGATGCTGCTGCCGGGCTCGAGCCTGCGCGCGGCGTCCGATGCGCGTGCGGCGCGCACCGCCCTGCGGGAGGCACTGGCGTGCGACACCGTCATTTTCACCAGTCCGGCTGCGGTGAAATTCGCGCGAGGGCTCGGCGCGTTGCGCAGCCGCGCCACCGCGCTGGCACCGGGCGCCGGCACGCAGGACGCGTTGCGGCGCGCGGGATTCCGCAACGCGATCGCACCCGCGCGCGAGGACAGTGAAGGCCTGCTGGCGCTGCCGGTTCTGCGCAACGTGCGTGGACAGCGCATCGGCATCATCGGCGCGGCGGGCGGGCGCGGGCTGCTGCAACGGGAGCTTGCCGGACGCGGCGCCAAGGTGATCCACGCGCACGTTTACGAGCGCGCGCCCGCACGGCTCGATCGCCGTCATGCCGACGCGCTGCAGCGGAATGCGCGCAGGCCGCTCTACGTATTGGTTTCGAGTTCGGAAGCGCTGGCCAACATCACCGCGAGCCTGCCTGGCGATGCGCTGCGCGCGTTGCTGCGCGGCACCGCCGTCGCCAGCAGCGCACGCCTCGCCACGGCCGCGCGCCAGGCCGGCTTCGCGAGCGTGTTGCGTGCCAGCTCCGCGCACGCTGGGCACATGCTGGGCGCGATCATCGACAGCCGGGCGCAGTAGTCCGGTTTGAAACGCTGCTCGCTGCGCTCGACGCGAATGGTACAAATTCAAATCGCACCGCTACCCGGCCGGGGCCGAGGGCCTCTCCTGCTAGCATTGCGCGCATGAGCGAAGACTCCATCGAAAACAGCCCGGAACCCAGTCCGCGCAAGCCGAGCAAACGTCCGCCCGGCCTCGCGGCCCTCGCGATCATCGTGGCGCTCGCGGCGCTGGCCGTGGCGGCGTGGAGCGTCTGGCACCTGCACCGTTTCGCGCACGACGAATTGGCCGCGCGCCAGCACGACGCCGCCACCATCGCGGCACTGCAAAGCCAGCTCGCGGCCGGCGACGAACAGTCGCGCGCGGGCGACCATCGCATCGGCAAGCTGGAATCGGGTCTGGATGATTTGCGCGCGGGCACGCAGGGGCTGGATCGCCGCATCGCCAACCTCGAGACGGCTTACACCAATCTGAGCGGCCAGCAGCAATCGGCGCAGGACACTGTCCTGCTCAATGATGCCGAGATGTTGCTGCGTACCGGCGCGCAGCGCTACGAACTGTTCCACGACACCAGCGGCGCGCTGAAGGCGTATTCGCAGGCCATCGAAGTGCTGGCGCAGGTGCAGAACCCCGCCTACGCACCTGTTCGCGCCGGCGCCACCACCGAACGCGACGCGCTGGCCGCGGTCGCGCCGCCCTCGCGCCAGAGTGCGCTGGATACGCTGTCCGCCTTGCGCGGCAAGGTGGCGTCGCTGCCGCTGGCGTCAGAGGCAATCGCAGCGTCCGCGTCGACCGCACCGCCGAAACCCGGTTTCTGGTCGCGCGTCGGCAACGCCTTCAGCGGCATCGTCAAGGTTTCGCGCGACAACGGCAAGGCGGCACCGCTCACCGATGCGCGGTTCGCACGGCAGTCGCTCGCGCTCGACCTGGCCCAGGCGCAGGAAGCCTTGCTCGCCTTCGATGATGCTATCTACAGGGCTGCGCTGCAGCGCGCCGACGCGACGCTTGCCGCGCAATTCGACGGCAACGACGCCGGCGTGAAAGATGCGAGTGCCCAGATCACGAACCTGTTGGCGCAGCACGGCGGTGGCCCCGCGCCCAAGCTGGGTGGTGCGCTCGCGCAACTGCAAAGCCTGCGCGCCAACCGGCCCGCAACGTCCGCACCGGCACCCGCTTCCACGGCCGGGGGCGCCAGGCGATGAAAAGCAAGCGCTGGCTCGTCCTTGCCCTGATCATCATCCTGCTGCTCGCAATCGCGTTCGTGTGGTTGTCGCCGGATCCCGGTTACGTGCTGATTCGCTTCCGCGGCTGGAAGGTGGAGGCCACGGTGGTCGGCGCGGCGGCGATCCTGATCGCGGCGTGGATCGCAATCGGCATCATCTGGTGGCTGCTGCTGTGGCCGTTCGGCGCACTCTCGCGCCGCCACCGCCGCATCAGCCACGAGCGCCTGCGTGACGGCCTGGTCGCGTTGAGCGAGGGCCACAATGTCGAGGCGCACCGCACCCTGCAGCGCGCGGCGCAGTACTCGTCGTTGCGTTCGCCCGCGCTGTTGTCCGCCGCCGTGGCGGCACACCGCCATGGCGACACCACGCGCGCACTGGAAACGCTGGATGAAGCCGCCCAGCACGCGCCTGAAGCCGCACGTACGCTGCGTGCGCGCATCCTGCGCGAGAACGGGCGCGCGGACGAGGCGTTGCAACTGCTTTCACCCGGCGCCGAGGCCGGCAAGTTGCCGCCCGCGGGCTGGCACGAATTCGCGCTGGCCGCGATCGCGACCGGCCAGCCCGAGAAGGCGCGCGCGGCGCTGGAACCGCTGCGCAAATCCGACATGCTGGGATCGGCGGCCTACGCCGCGCTCGTCGACCAGGCTCTTGGCGCTTCGCTGCGCAGGGCGCCCGGCACGGCGGTGCTGCAGGACATGTGGAAGCGTGCGAACCGACAGCAGCGCCAGATGCCCGCGTTGCTGGATGTGTACGCACGGCGTGCCGCCGCATTCGGCGATGCACGCGCTGCGCTGGATGCCATCGAGGATGCGGTGAAGCGCGAATGGAACCCCGGTCTCGTTGCGACTTACGGCGAGATCACGCCGCCGACCGAAGCCGCCGCGCGCCTGCACGTCGCGACCCGCTGGCTGGAGACTCATCCGGGTGACGACATCCTTCTGCGCGCCCTGGGCAGCCTGTCAATGCGTGCGTCCGATCCGCGCGGCGCACGCGCATACCTGGTGCATGCGCTGACCCTGAAACCGTCCGCCGCGAGCTGGGCCGCGCTGGGCGACGTGCAATCGGCGTCCGGCGATGCGGAAGATGCCGAACGCTGCTACGCCAACGCATGGAAATGCGCGCGCGGCGAGGAGGTCGCGCCCCGCCCGCACGAAGCCGGGCTCGACACCGCCCAGTTCACGCTGGAGGAACGCGACGAACACGGCATGCCGCGCCTTCCGAGTTGAACGCTCAGTGCAGGACCTCGATGTCCGTGACACGCCCCTCCTGCAGCTGGATTTCACGCGCCGCGCGTGAGCCGTCGGCGGGATAGAGCCACGTTTCGCCCCAGGCCGGAGCCTGCGCACCCTGGTACGCCGACCAGGCAAGCGGATTGCGCGTGCGGCTGGGCGCAAGCCCGCAACGTGCGATCAGATCGGCCACGCTCATGCCGACCGTAATACCGGTGAAGTCGCACGGGCCGCCGTTTCCGACGAAACCGTAGCCCAAGGTCTGTTCGCGCGCCAGCACGCCGCCCGAAAACTCCAGCCGCACCATCAACCGCTGCGGACCGAAGTTGTAGTACCACGCTTCGGTCGTCACCGCCGCGCCAGGTTCCACGGGCGTTTCCACGCCCACGCCGGGCGAACCGACGTAGTAGTCCACGAAGAAGGGATCGCCGCATTCATCACGGACCTGGGGCGCCAGGTCGCCCTGCTTCACGATGTGCGTACCGCAGCGCAACGCCCACGCCCGCGACGGCAGCGCCGCGACCAGCAACACCAGCAACGCGCCCGCCCACAATGACCTGTTCATGGCTGCCTCACGGATCGCACAAGTCGTGCGTCCACTTTAGCGCCATGCGGAAAGGCCACTGTAAAGACGCCGTGAAACGCGGGCCAGTTCGCGCGCGAAACCCGCACAAGCGACAATGCAGCATCTGACCGGGCGATCGCCATGGCAATCTGGAAACAACACGCCGATCTCGAAACCATCAACGCATGGAGCCAGCGCACCCTGATGCGCGCGCTGGACATCCGCATCACCGAGATCGGCGACGACTGGTTGCGCGGCACGATGCCCGTGGACGACCGCACGCGCCAGCCGTACGGCATCCTGCACGGCGGCGCATCGGTGGCGCTGGCGGAAACACTGGGCTCGACCGCGGCGATGCTGTGTTGCGAGGACGGGCGTGCCGCGGTCGGCCTCGAGATCAACGCCAACCACCTGCGCGCGGTTCGCGAAGGCATGGTCACCGCCACAGCGCGCCCGATCCACACCGGCCGCAGCACGCAAGTGTGGGAAATCCGGATCGAGAACGAGGCCGGCGAATTGACCTGTATCGCGCGCCTGACCATGGCGGTCGTGCCGGGCGGCACGTTCGCGCTGCGGAAATGACGGGAACACTCGGGGCACGATGAACCCTTTTCCCTCCGGGAAATGGGAAACAACAATCGTCTCGTGCTGCGGGACAGCGAGGGCGCAACTTCGTCTGCCTCTCCGCCCTACAATCCCGCGATGGCCACCACCCTGCTCTACGTTCTCATCACCCTCGCGGCGATCGCGGTGGTTCTTTTGATCGTGCTGCTGATGCGACCGCGTGGCGATACGGGCCTGCGCGAAAAACTGGACGCATTGCGTGGCGACGGCGAGCGCGTCGAGCGCGCGCTGCGCGAGGAACAGCGGGCCGCGCGTACCGAACTGGCCGAAACGCTGGACCGCATGGGTGGCCAGCTGCGGCTGTCGTTGTCCGCGCTGACCGCCGACAACCAGCAGCGGCTGGTGGAAGTCCGCACGACGCTCGACACCCAACTGAAGGCCCTGCAAACCGACAACGCGGCGCAGCTCGAAAAAATGCGCGAGGTCGTGGACGAGAAACTGCAGAAGACGCTGGAAACGCGCCTGTCCTCCTCGTTCAAGCAGATCGCCGAACGGCTGGAAGCGGTGCAACGCGGCCTCGGTGAAATGCAATCGCTGGCAACCGGCGTCGGCGACCTGAAGCGCGTGCTCAGCAACGTGAAGACCCGCGGCACCTTCGGTGAAGTGCGCTTGGGGGCGCTGCTGGAGCAGGTGCTGACGCCCGAACAGTATTCCGCGAATGTCGCGACGATCCCGGGCTCCGACGAACGCGTCGAATACGCGATCCGCCTGCCGGGCGCCGATCGCGACACGCAGGTCTGGCTGCCGATCGACGCCAAGTTTCCGGTCGAGGATTACCAGCGCCTGCTGGATGCGCAGGAACAGGCCGATGGCGAGACGGCCAACGCCGCTGCCGCCGCCCTGCAGCGCCGCGTCGAGGCCGAGGCGAAAACCATCCGCGAGAAATACGTCTCTTCGCCGCACACCACCGACTTCGCCCTGTTGTTCCTGCCCACCGAGGGCCTGTACGCGGAGGTGATCCGCCGCCCGGGGCTGTTCGAAAAACTGCAACGCGACCACCACGTCACCGTGGCGGGGCCGACCACGCTGGCCGCGATCCTCAACGCGCTGCAGATGGGGTTCCGCACCTTGGCGATCGAACGGCGATCGAGCGAAGTGTGGCAAATCCTCGGCGCCGTCAAGACCGAATTCGGCAAGTTCGGCGACGTGCTCGACAAGGTCAAGAAGAAGCTGGACGAAGCCGGCAAGCACATCGACGCAACTGGCGCGCGCACCCGCGCGATCGAGCGCCGGTTGCGTGGCGTCGAATCACTGGCCGATGAAGACGCCCGCGCGCGCATGGAACCTCCCGTCGAGGACGACGATGCGGACGAAGAGTCCGAACCGGGCTGATCGCACATCGGTGTCCCCGCTGCCCCGGCTACGGCGCTAAACTGAACCGTTCGACGTCGCAAGAGAACTACCCATGAGCGAATCCGGCAAACCTTCCCTGTGCGCCGCTTCCCGGCCGACATCGCCGGAGGTGACGCGCGAGCAGGCGATGGACGCGGTGCGCACGCTGCTGCGCTGGGCCGGCGACGAGCCGACGCGCGAAGGGTTGCGCGATACACCCAAGCGCGTGGTGGATGCCTACACCGAATGGTTTTCCGGTTACCACGAGGACCCGCAGGACTACCTGCGCCGCACCTTCGAGGAAGTCGCCGGTTACGACGAGATGATCGTGCTGCGCGACATCCAGTTCGAATCGTTCTGCGAACACCATCTGGCGCCGATCATCGGCCGCGCGCACGTCGGCTACGTCCCGGACGGAAAAGTCGTGGGCATTTCCAAACTCGCACGCGTGGTGGACGCCTTCGCTCACCGCTTCCAGGTGCAGGAAAAACTCACCGCGCAGATCGCCACCTGCATCAGCGAAGTGCTGGCGCCGCGCGGCGTCGGTGTGGTGATCGACGCGGTGCACCAGTGCATGACCACCCGCGGCGTGCACAAGCGCGGCGTGTCCATGGTGACCAGCCAGATGCTCGGCAGCTTCCGCGAGGACGCGCGCACGCGCGCGGAATTCCTGCGGTTCATCGATATCGACGGCGGCCGCTAGGGCTTCTTGCTCGTCATTCCGGGGCTGTCCGCGCCGTTTGCGGCCAGAACCCGGAATCGGTGTCCGCACCTGCTGGTACCGATCAGTCGAAACCGATTCCGGATCGCGCTACGCGCGTCCGGAATGACCACCAAGGGGTGCAGCGCCATTGCACAAGCGGCACCCGGCGCGATACGCCCCAGCCCATCCAGCATCCGGTTCCCGGAACCGCATCGCGTTAAACTTGTCCGATTGTCCGACCGCGCGCATCACGCTGCATGACCGATCCCACGCATCTCGACCACCCGCGCCGCCGCGCGGCGGTGATCTTCATCTTCGTCACCGTGACGATCGACATGCTGGCATTCGGGATCATCATCCCGGTACTGCCACACCTGATCGTCGAACTGATCGGTGGCAGCATCGCGAAAGCGGCCGTATGGTCCAGCGCCTTCAGCACGCTGTTCATGCTGATGCAGTTTGTGTGCTCGCCGATCCAGGGCGCGTTGTCGGACCGCTTCGGGCGGCGCACGGTGATCCTGATTTCGAGCTTCGGCCTCGGCATCGATTTCATCGTGATGGCGCTGGCGCCGTTCCTGTGGCTGCTGTTCATCGGTCGCGCGGTGTCGGGCGCGTGCGCGGCCAGCTTCTCGACCGCCAACGCCTACATCGCGGACATTACGCCACGCGAAAAGCGCGCGGCCGCGTTCGGCATGCTGGGCGGTGCGTTCGCGGTGGGTTTCATCGTCGGCCCGGCGCTTGGCGGTTTCCTCGGGCACCTGTGGATCCGCCTGCCGTTCTGGGTCGCGGCGGCATTGTGCCTGGTCAACTTTTGCTACGGGTACTTCGTGCTGCCGGAATCGCTGCCGAAGGAACGGCGCGCGCCGAAGTTCGACTGGCGCCACGCCAATCCTCTAGGCTCGGTGATGCTGCTGAAGCGCTATCCGCAGGTGCTGGCACTCGCCGCGGTGTTCTTCCTGCTGGCACTCGCGCAGTTCTCGATCAATTCGACCTACGTGCTGTACACCGACTTCCGTTACGGCTGGGGGCCGCAAACGGTCGGCTACACGCTTGCGCTGGTCGGCGTGCTCACGGGCGTGGTGCAGGCCGTACTGGTGCGACGCCTGATGCCGAAGCTGGGCGAGCGACGGATGATCCTGGCCGGGCTCGCGTTCGTGGCCGTCGGCTATTTCGTGTTCGGCTTTGCGCCGGAAGCGTGGCTGTTCCTGTGCGGCATTCCGTTCCTGTGCCTCGGCGGCCTCGCCGGACCGCCCGCGCAATCGCTGATCACGCATCAGGTCGATCCCGCCGAACAAGGCCGCCTGCAGGGCGCGCTCAGCAGCCTGCAGAGTCTCGCCGGCATCTTCGGGCCGGCGCTGTTCGCCAACCTGTTCGCATTGTTCATCAGCAAGCATGCGCCCACGCCGCACCTTCCGGGCGTCGCCTACGTGCTGGCGGCGGTGCTGGTGCTGGCGGCTTTGGTACTGACCGTGCGTGCCACCCGCGGGATGACGGCAGACGCCCCCGCCGCCGCACCGAAAACGACATGAACTTGCCTTCGTTGCTCCATGGCCCCATGTGACCTTGACCCCCTGCACGCATCCGCCCGGAGGACGCCGCCATGATGACCTTCCTGTTGTGGTTCCTGCTGCTGATCTTCTGCTGGCCGCTGGCCCTGCTGGCGCTGATCCTGTGGCCGCTGGTGTGGCTGATCGCGCTGCCATTCCGCCTGCTCGGTTTCGCCGTGGACGGCGTGTTCGAATTCCTGCGCGCATTGTTCATGCTGCCCGCGCGCGTGCTCGGCGGCCGCCCGGCACGCTGATTCACGCGATCGTCCGTGATCGCTGCGCCATGAGCCACAATGCTGGTCCAATCGCTTTTGCTTCGGCAACACCAGAACGGGCTTCCTGCCCTGACTTCCCACAATAGCCACTTCGCAATTTTCACTCTGGAGTACAAAGATGACGATTTCCATGTACCAGGCTTCCGTTCCCGTGTTCGTGCGCGCGCTGACCAACCTGTCCGAGGTTCTGAAGAAGGGCGAGGCGCACGCGAAGGAAAAGGGCGCCGATCCCGACAACCTGCTGCAGCAACGGCTGATCTTCGACATGCTGCCGCTGATCAAGCAGATCCAGATCGCCTGCGACACCGTCGCGCGCGGCGCGGCGCGGCTCGCCGGTGTGGAACCGCAATCCTTCCCCGACAACGAAACCACGCTCGCACAGGCGCAGGACCGCATCGCCCGCGCCATCGCCTACGCCAAGTCGTTCAAGCCCGAACAAATCGACGGCAGCGAGAACCGCAAGGTCGTCATGAAGACCCGCCACGGCGACGTGGATTTCGTCGGACTCGCCTACCTCACCGAATATTCGCTGCCCAACCTGTTCTTCCACTGCACCACCGCCTACGACATCCTGCGCGTGGCCGGCACCCAGATCGGCAAGAAGGATTTCCTGGGCGATCGGTAAGCGGACCGTGGCACGCATGCCGACGCGCGATCGCGGCGGCCCGGCATCCTGCGAAAAATTCGCCACCGGTTTTTCTTGAGGAACGCGCGACGCCCCGCTTGCGAAAGCGGGGCGTTTTCTTTCCACCGGCACATGCGTCTGCTCCCGCCCTGCGTGGTGCGCGTTTGCATGCAACAATGCCATCGCGTGCGCGGCAGTTTCCGGGTGGAACGGTCGGGGGGAGCCTCGGCCTCGCCATGATCCGGGCTCGAGTCCCGGCGCCACGCCCGTCCAACTCTCGCAATCCTTCCGGACAGCTTACAATCCAGGCCCATCCGCACGAAGGACCAACCATGTCCACCCTGATCCTCGGTTTGATCCTTTTCCTCGGCGCGCATTCGGTGCACATGCTGGCGCCGCATTGGCGCGAGCGCGTGGTCGCGCGCATCGGGTTGTTGCCATGGAAGGGCTTGTACTCGCTGGTGGCGATCGCAGGATTCGTGCTGATCGTCATCGGCTTCGGCATGGCGCGCGCGAATCCGCACCTGTTGTACCTGCCGCCGCCTTGGCTGAAGCACTTGAACGCGCTGTTCACGCTCGTCGCGTTCGTGCTGGTCGCGGCGGCGTACGTGCCGCGCAACCATTTGAAAGCGAAAATCGGGCACCCGATGGTGGCCGGCGTGAAGCTGTGGGCGCTCGGGCACCTGCTGGCGATCGGCTACCTGCACGACGTGGTGCTGTTCGGCGCGTTCCTGGTCTGGGCCGTCGCGGATTTCGCGGTGTCGCGCCGGCGCGATCGGGCGGCCGGCACCACATACCCCGCGGGTACGGCCAT
>JAGWZT010000038.1 GCA_018971925.1 Lysobacteraceae bacterium
TTCCGCATGGGACGCCCAAAAACGCAAAAACGTGGATCAGGTCTGGTTTTGATCATGCCCGCAGCCCCCACGCCGGCGGGCCGCGTATGATCGGCCGGGACTGCGCGCCCGCAGCCCGTTCGCACAGGGAACCATCCAGGAGGCCATGCATGCGGGAACCCCAAGCCCCTCTGCCCGGGATGAATCTCAACCGGGTCAGTCGGAGCACGGGTTTGCCGCGCCGTGTCTTGGCCATGGCAGCGGTGGCGCTGTTGCTGATCGTGGCGCTCGCCGCCGCGGTGTTCCAGACCGCACAACGGTATCGCAGTGACGAAAAATGGACACTGCACAGTTATCAGGTGCGCGAACAGGTCCTGCAACTGGTCAACCACCTGCACCTTGCCGAAATGGAAGCGCGCAGCTACGGCCTGACCGGGCGCGAGATTTCTTTCCGGCAGTATGGACAGGCGATCCGCGCGGTCGATGACAGCACCGGCCAATTGGCCACGCTGGTCTCTGACAACCCGCAGCAAGTCGCCGCTGTCGGGCAGTTGCGCGACGCGATCGCCGCCAGGCGCGAACAATTCGAGGCCATCCTGAACAACTATCGGCTGCAGGGCGCCAGCGCAGCCCACGCCGAAGTGGTCGCGCTGGTATCGCAGTCGACGCGGCCGGTGGATGACGTCGCCAACCGGATACTCGCACGCGAAGCGGACCTTCTCAGGACGCGGGAGGCTGCCAGCGCGCGCAACGGTCGCACCGTTGCGCTGTCCGCAGCGGTGGCGCTCGGCGGCAGCCTGGCATTGCTGCTCGCCGCCTTTTTCACTGTCGGCCTCGAACAGCACCGCCGCCGCCGCAGCGAGCGAGCGCTCGAACAAAGCACGGTCGATCTGCAGGCCGCGCTGCAGGAGGCCAACCGCTCCAGTGAAACACTGCGCCGGCTTTCGACGCTGGCGGAACTGCTGCAGAACTGCCGCGACCTCGACGAGGCGATCAACGTGATCGAGCGCGCCCTGCCCCCGCTGCTGTCCGACGTATCCGGTGCGTTGGCACTGGTCAACGCGTCGCGCAACATCGTCGAGGGACGGATGCACTGGGGCGTGCGCGGTTCCGACCTCGGCGGCGCGATCTTCGCGCCGGATGACTGCTGGGCGCTGCGCCGCAGCCAGCCGCATCCCGGTGACGGTGACCACGCCGCGCCGATCTGCCCGCACCTGACGCAGGCCGGCGTCACCGCCGACCACACGCTGTGCCTGCCGCTGAATTCGCAAGGACAGGTGCTCGGCGTGCTCAGCCTGTGCGCGGCGGCGGTCATCGCGACGGACACGCGCCGGCTGGCCGCGACCGCTGCGGACCAGCTTGCGCTGGCGCTCGCCAATCTGCAATTGCAAGCCAGCCTGCGCACGCAATCGATCCGCGATCCGCTGACCAACCTGTTCAATCGCCGTTACCTCGAAGCATCGCTGCCGCGTGAACTGCTGCGCGCCGAGCGCCGCAAGGGCGGCCTTTCGGTGTTGATGTTCGACCTCGACCATTTCAAGCGCTACAACGACACCCAGGGTCACGACGCCGGTGATGCGCTGCTGGGCGCCTTCGGCGCGCTACTGGCGCAATCGTGCCGCGGCGAAGACATGCCTTGCCGATTCGGCGGCGAGGAATTCACCCTGATATTGACCGACGCCGATCACGCGCAGGCGCGCGAACGCGCGGAAGCGATCCGCAAGGCCACCGCGGAATTGGTGGTGCGCTACCGCGCCGGCACGCTGCCGCCGGCCACTGTTTCGATCGGCGTGGCAACCTACCCCGAACACGGTGCCACACCCGAAGCCCTGCTGCGCATGGCCGATCAGGCCCTGTACCGCGCCAAGCAACTTGGACGCAACGTGGTCGGTTCAGCCAACGACCTTGCCCGCGCGGCCCACACGCAACCCGCACAAGGGGGTGCATGACGCTTGGCCTAGGGACGTGCATTTCAAATGAGCGGATAATGGTGAATTACTGACCTGTTGAGTAGAGAAATCTCGATGACGCGTAGTTTGTGTCGTGCCGCTGGCGGCCTTGTACTGGCTTTGGCGCTCGGCGCATGCGGTCACCCGGCTCCTCCCGCAACGCCCACCCAGGAAGTAGGAACGGTCACCGCGACGCCCCGGGACGTGCCGCTGGCCAAGAATTTCGTTGGCCGCCTCACGGCCTTCCGCACCGCCGACATCAATGCCCGCGTCGCGGGCGTGCTGCTCAAGCGCACTTACAAGGAAGGCAGCGAGGTCAAGGCCGGACAACTCCTGTTCGAGATCGACCCCGCACCGCTCAAGGCGGTGCTCGACAATGCACTGGCCAGCCTCGCGCAAGCCCAGGCGACGTACACCAATGCCCGCGTCAACGCCCAGCGCTCCCGTGAATTGGCACCGAAAGGTTACATCTCGCAATCGGACCTCGACAGCGCACTGGCCGCCGAACGCACGGCCAAGGCCGCGGTGCAGGCGGCACAGGCGAATGTGGCAACGGCGCGGATCAACCTCGGCTACGCGAGCGTCACCTCGCCCATCGACGGGCGCGCGGGTGAGCAACAGGTCACCGAAGGCGCTCTCGTCGGCCAGGGCACCGACACGTTGCTTACGACCGTCGACCAGATCGATCCGCTGTACGTGAATTTCACCATCAGCGTCGGTGAACTGGACGAGCTGCGGCAACTGCAAAAGAGCGGCGGCGTCAATCTGTCCGCCTTGGACAAGACCATGGTCAAGGTCGCGCTGCCGAACGGCACGCCGTACCCCGAGCCCGGCGCGCTGGATTTTTCATCGGTCAACGTCAACCCGTCCACCGGCGCCATCAACATGCGCGCATTGCTGCCCAATCCGAAGCACACGTTGCTCCCCGGCAGCTACGTCACCCTCAAGGTCGACATGGGCGAACGCCACGGCGCATTCCTGATACCACAGGCCGCCGTGCAGCGCGACATCAACGGAAACTTCGTGCTCATTGTCGGCAAGGACGGCAAGGTCGCGCATCGGGATGTGACGACAAGCGGCACGTCGGGACTCGACTGGATCGTTACATCCGGGCTTGCCGCCGGTGACCAGGTCATCGTCTCGGGCGTCCAGATGGTGCAGGTTGGCGCACCCGCCAAGGCCACGCCCTGGCAACCACCGGCATCCGGCACGTCGACGGGCTCCGCCCCCGAACCCGCCCAAACCCCCGGCGGCGAGTAACGGGGTCCACATGTCGAATTTCTTCATCGACCGGCCCATCTTTGCATGGGTCATCGCCATCCTGATCACGCTGGGCGGCGTGATTTCGATCATGGGCCTCGGCGTGCAGTCCTACCCGGACATCGCGCCGCCGCAGGTCTCGATCTCCGCCAGCTACCCCGGCGCCAGCGCCAGCACCGCCGAAGGCTCGGTCACCGAAGTCATCGAGCAGCAACTGACCGGCATCGACAACCTGATGTATTTCAGTTCCAGCACCAGCGCCAGCGGCCGTGTGCAGATCACGCTGACCTTCCAGCCGGGCACGAATCCCGATATCGCGGCGGTGCAAACCCAGAACCAGGTGACGCGGGCGGAGGCGCGCTTGCCGCAGGCGGTCCTGCAGCAGGGAATCATCGTCGCCAAGGCCAACCCGGACACCTTGATGGCGGTGGCGCTGATTTCCAACAATCCCGCGATCGACCGCGATCGCCTGAACGACATCGTCGCCTCGCAGGTACTGAACCCGATTTCGCGCATCGAGGGCGTCGGCACGACCCGCCAGTTCGGTGCCGAATACGCGATGCGCATCTGGCTCAACCCGGCGAAGATGCACGGCTACGGCTTGTCGGCGACCGACATCCTCAATGCGGTGTCGGCACAGAACATCCAGATCGCCGCGGGCACGCTGGGCGCGGATCCGGCGGTCAAGGGCTGGGGATTCACCGCAAACGTGGCCGGCGAAGGCCTGTTCTCCACGCCGCAGCAGTTCCTCGACATCATCCTGCGCGCCAACCCGGATGGCACGGTCGTCAAGCTCGGCGACGTCGCGACCGCGAACTTCGGACCGCAGGGTTACGGCTTCGACACCACCTACGACGGCAAACCCATTGGCGCATTCGCGATCCAGACACTGCCGGGCGCGAACGGATTGACGGTCGCCAAGGCCGTGCGTGCCGAGATGGCGAAACTGCAGGTCGGGTTCCCGCAAGGGGTGACATGGTTCGTCCCCTACGACACCACCACGTTCATCACGATCTCGATCCAGGACGTGCTGAAGACGTTGGTCGAGGCGCTGGTGCTGGTGTTCGCGGTAATGCTGATCTTCCTGCAGAACTTCCGCGCCACCCTGATTCCGGCGGTCGTGATCCCGATCGCGCTGCTCGGCGCCTTCATGGGCATGGCGACCATGGGCTTCACGATCAACCAGCTCACGCTGTTTGGCATGGTCATGGCGATCGGCATCGTGGTCGATGACGCGATCGTCGTCATCGAAAACATCGAACGCATCATGACCGAGCAAGGACTGTCGCCCAAGGAAGCGGCGCGCAAGGGCATGGGCGAGATCTCCGGAGCAGTGGTGGCGATCACGGCCGTGCTGCTGGCGGTATTCGTGCCCTCCGCGTTGCAGTCGGGGGCGACGGGAATCATCTACCGCCAGTTCGCGCTGACGATCGCGGTGTCGATGTTCTTCTCGGCGTTCCTGGCGTTGACGTTCACGCCTGCGTTGTGCGCGAGCTTCCTGAAGCCCGAACACGAGAACAGGAAAAACATCCTGTACCGCAAGTTCAACGACCTGTTCGGCTGGACGCACCGCACCTATCTCGGCCACATCGCGCACGCCGTGCGCCATGCCCCGCGCTGGATGACCGTGTTCGTGGTGGTCGCCGTGCTGGCCGGATTCCTGTACACGAAGCTGCCCGGCAGTTTCCTGCCACAGGAAGACCAGGGCTACCTGATGGCGACGGTGCAACTCCCGCCGGGCGCGACCAAGCAACGCAGCGAAGTCGTGATGCACCAGATGTGGGACGTGCTGAGGAAGGATCCCGCCATCGAAAGCGCCATGCAGATCGTCGGCTTCAGCTTCGTCGGCTCGGGTGAAAACAACGGGATGGCCTTCATCAAGTTGAAGGACTGGGGCGACCGCAAGTACACCGCCGAACAGTTGATTCCACGCCTGAACGCCAAGCTCCGCAGGGACATTCGCGATGCGGCGATCGTCGTGGTCAATCTGCCCACCGTGCACGGCCTCGGACAGTTCGGTGGTTTCGACATGTATCTCGAAGACGTCAGCGGCCGGGGGCGCGGCGCACTCGACAAGGCCTTGCAGACCACCCTGTCCAGGGCCGCGCAGGACAAGGTGCTGGTCAACACCCGGGCCAATCAATTGCCGCCGTCGCCGCAGCTCGATTTCAGCATCGATCGCGTGCAGGCGGCTTCGATGGGTTTGTCCGTCACGGACGTCGCCAACGCCGCCAGCCTGATGCTGGCGCCCACCAACGTGGGCCAGATGTTCGCGGAAGGCCGGGTCAAGTTCGTGATGATGCAGGCGGCGGCGCCCTTCCGGATGAGCCAATCCGCGTTCAATGACTTCTACACGCCCAGCAGCACGGAAAAGAATCCCGACGGCACGCCGGCGATGATCCCGATCTCCAACGTCATCCACAGCAAGTGGGAGTTGGTATCGCCGTCGCTGACGCGTTTCAACGGCAACCCCGCCATCGAAGTCGTAGGCGACGCCGCGCCCGGCTACGCCTCCGGCCAGGCGATGGACGCCATCCAGGACATCGTCACGCGCGACCTTGCGCACGGCTTCAATTACGACTGGGCCGGGGAATCCTTCCAGGAAGTGGAATCAAGCAATGGCGCGGCCATGCTGATGGCGCTGTCGATCCTGGTGGTGTTCCTGGCGCTGGCGGCTTTGTACGAAAGCTGGTCGGTCCCGGTCGCCGTCCTGCTGATCGTGCCGCTCACGCTGCTCGGTACCGTGCTGTTCACCATGGCGCGCGGCCTCGCCGACGACGTGTTCTTCAAGATCGGCCTGGTGACCGTGATAGGCCTTGCCGCCAAGAACGCGATCCTGATCATCGAGTACGCGGTGGCTGCGCAGAAGGAAGGGAAAACCCTGCGAAACTCGGTGCTCGAAGCCGCGAGGTTGCGCTTCCGCCCGATCCTGATGACCTCGTTCGCCTTCATCCTCGGCGTGTTCCCGCTTTTCATCTCCACCGGCGCCGGCGCCAACGCGCGGCATGCCATCGGCACCGGCGTGATCGGTGGAATGCTGTTCGCCACGCTTTTCGGTCTGCTCCTGATCCCGGTGTTCTACATCGTGGTGCGGCGCCTGGCGGGCGACAAGCTGGATGGCGAATGAAACGGGCGAGTGAATTCCTGGCGCCCCCGCCACCGGCATCCAGCCAACGCGGTCACTTGCGTCATGAGGGATGGCTTCGGACCAACTTGCGCACCTCTTGCACCCATGACGCATGACCTAGGCGCGAGGGCACCGGCTCACGCCATAATGTGCATCTTTCGTTGACAAAAGAATCCGGGATGGCCATTTCGCCACTGCGCTGCGCCAGCGCGGTATTGTTGGCATTGACAATCGGCGCTTGCAGTCACTCTGCCCCACCTGCACCACAGCCAGCCGAAGTCGGCGTGGTGGCTGCAGAACCAACCAACTTCCCCGTCACCCGTGATTACCCCGGCCGCCTTGCCGCGACGCTGACCGCGCAGGTGCGCGCGCGCGTGACCGGCATCGTGTTGCAGCGCGTGTACAAGGAAGGTACCGACGTCAAGGCCGGCGACGTGCTGTTCAATATCGATCCGGCGCCACTGCAAGCCAGCCTGCGCCAGGCGCAAGGACAGCTGGCTCAGGCACAGGCCACCGCGCGCAACGCCAATCTGAGCGCCACGCGCAGCAAGGAACTGGGCGCAAAAGGCGTGCTGGCAAAGCAGGACGTGGACAACGCGGTCGCCTCTGCCGCCGAGGCCGACGCGGCGGTGAAGGCCGCGCAGGCCAACGTCGAGAACGCGCGAATCAATCTCGGCTACGCGACGGTGACGGCACCGATCAGCGGCCGCGCCGGCATGGCCAACGTCACCCAGGGCGCGCTGGTGTCACCCACCGACACCAATCCCCTCACCACCGTCCAGGTGATCGATCCGATCTACGCCAATTTCAGCGAACCGATGGCGGAGGTGGAACGTCTGCGCACGGCCGAAAAGGCCGGCAACCTGGAGCTGGCCGCACCCGACAAGGTGCAGGTGCAGATCGTGCTCCCGGATGGCAGCATGTATCCCCGCGAGGGCACCCTCGATTTCACCGACCTCGCGGTCGATCCGTCCACTGGTGCGGTGGACCTGCGCGCGATCGTGCCGAATCCGGATCACTCGCTGCTGCCGGGCATGTTCGTGAAAATCCGCCTGGCGCTCGCCACGCTGCACGACGCGTTTCTGCTGCCGCAGAGCGCGATCCTCCGCGACAACAATGGTGCCTATGTGTACGTGGTCGGCACGGACGACAAGATCGTCGAGAAACGCGTCGATCTCGGCGAGCAACGCGGCGCTGACTGGATCGTTCAGGGCGGCATCGACGCGGGTGCCCGAGTGGTCGTTTCCGGTGTGCAGAAAGCGCAGGCAGGCGAACAGGTGAAGCCCGTTCCGTTCCGTGCATCCGCCGATGGCGCTCCCGGCGCCACCGCCGCGAAATAATCATCTCCCTATGCCGCAATTCTTCATCGACCGTCCGGTTTTCGCGTGGGTGCTCGCGATCCTGATCACGCTGGGCGGGACCATCGCGATCCTCAACTTGCCCATCGAGGCTTATCCGGAAATCGCGCCGCCCAGCGTGCAGGTGCGCGCGAACTACCCCGGCGCAAACGCGCAGGTCGTCCAGAGCACCGTCACCCAGGTGATCGAGCAGAATTTGTCAGGCATCGACAACCTGCTGTATTTCACGTCGTCGTCCAACTCGAGCGGGTCGGCCAACGTCACGTTGTATTTCAAGGCCGGCACCGACCTCGACACCGCGGCCGTGCAGACCCAGAACGCGGTCTCGGCATCCGAGCCGCGCCTTCCGGCCGAGGTGAACGCACTGGGCGTGACGGTGCGCAAGTCCAACTCCGGTTCCCTGATGGGCATTTCGCTGCAGGACAAGAGCGGCCATCTCGATCCCGTTGCGCTGAACAATGTGATCGCCGCGCAATTGGTCGACCCGATCTCGCGCCTCAACGGCGTGGGCAGCATCAACCAGTTTGGCGCGCCGTACGCCATGCGGATCTGGCTGAACCCGCTGAAACTTGAAGGATACGGGTTGACGGCCACCGACGTGTTGAACGCGGTGCGGGCGCAGAACGTGATGTTTGCGGCGGGATCGGTCGGCGCGCAGCCCGCGGTGAGTGGCCAGGGCATCACCGCGACCGTGTCCGCCGAATCGAGTTTCTCGACGCCGCAGCAGTTCAGCAAAATCATCCTGCGCACCAACCCCGACGGCACCACGGTGACGCTCGGCGACGTCGCGCGCGTCGCACTGGGCTCGGACAACTACAACACCTTTTCGCGCCTGAATGGCCAGCCGGTCGCCTCGTTCAGCATCTCCCTCGTCCCCGGCGCGAATGCGTTGGCGGTGGCGAACGAAGTGCAGGCGAAGATGCAGGAGCTGGCGAAGAACCTGCCGCCGGGCGTCACGTGGAGTATTCCGTTCGAAAGCTACACCTTCGTCAGGGTCTCGATCGAAGAAGTGGTGAAGACGCTGGGCGAAGCCATCGTGCTGGTGTTCTTCGTGATGCTGCTGTTCCTGCAGAACCTGCGCGCCACCCTGATCCCGACCCTGGTGGTGCCAGTCGCGCTGACCGGCGCGTTCCTCGGCCTTTACCTGTTCGGATTTTCGATCAACGTCCTCAGCTTGTTCGGCCTGGTGCTCGCGATCGGCATCGTGGTGGACGATGCGATCGTGGTGGTCGAGAACGTCGAGCGCATCATGCGCGAGGAAGGCCTGCCGCCCAAGGAAGCCACCCGCAAAGGCATGGTCCAGATCACCAGCGCGATCATCGCGGTGACCACCGTGCTGGCTTCCGTATTCGTGCCTGCGGCATTGATGCCGGGCAGCGTCGGCGCGATCTACCGCCAGTTCTCGGTGACCATCGCCGTCTCCATGCTGCTCTCGGCGCTGATGGCACTGACTTTCACGCCTGCGTTGTGCGCCAGCATCCTGCGCCCGGAGCATGAACACGCCAACCGCTTCCTGCGTGCCTTCAACAACGGCTATGAAAGCCTGGCGCGTCATTACCTCTCGCGCCTTGGCAAGGCCGTGCGTCACACGCCACGCTGGATGGCGGGTTACGTCCTCGCAATCGTCGTCGCCGTGTTGCTGCTGGCGCACCTGCCGTCGAGCTTTGTGCCCGAGGAAGACCAGGGCGAAGTGTTTGCCACGATCCAGTTGCCGCCGGGCGCCACGGCGGATCGCACCCTCGCGGTGATGAAGCAGGTCGAGCAAATCGTGAAAAAGAATCCGGCGGTACACAACATCTTCGACATCGTCGGTTTCAGTTTCATCGGCAACGGTGAGAACACCGGCATGGCGTTCATCCACCTCAAGGACTGGAGCGACCGTTCGGAAACCGCCAACCAGCTCATCGAGGATTTCAATCGGCAATTCGCGCAAATCCGGGATGCACAGGTGTTCGCGATCAACCGGCCGGTGATCCGCGGGCTGGGGCAATTTACCGGGTTCGATTTCGAACTCGAAGACCGTGGCGGACTCGGGCACAAGGCGCTCGTCGATGCCAAGGACAAGCTCATCGCGGCAGCCGCAAAGGACAAGCGCCTCGCGAATGTGCACATCAACGGCATGGAAGACGCGCCCACCGTGAACATGCAGGTCAATCGCATCGAGGCGCAGTCGATGGGACTGTCGGTCTCCGACGTGTACAACGCGATCCAGTTGATGCTCTCGCCGGTGTTCGTCAACGACTTCTACTACGGCGGACGGGTGCTGCGCGTGCAGATGCAGGCCGATGCATCATTCCGGATGAATCCCGCGGACATCGGCGATTTCTACACCCGGTCCTCGACGGGCGCGATGGTGCCGTTGACCAGCGTGGTAAGCACCAACTGGGCATTGGCTCCGCCGGAACTCGACCGCTACAACGGCGTCGGCTCGATCGGGCTTACCGGCACCGCCGCGCCCGGCTACAGCTCGGGCGACGCCATCACAGCGATGCAGGAGCTGGTCGCCAAATACCTGCCGCAAAGTTTCGGCTACGAATGGTCGGGGCAGTCGCTGCAGGAAATCCTGTCCGGCGCGCAGGCTCCG
>JAGWZT010000039.1 GCA_018971925.1 Lysobacteraceae bacterium
TTCCTGTGGCTGCCCTACCTGCGCTTCCCGATCGACCACCAGCGCCAGACGGGTTTCCTGTATCCGTCTTTCGGCAGCCGCAGCCGTGCGGGCTTTTTCGCCTCGATCCCGTTCTACTGGAACCTCGCGCCGAATTACGACGCCACATTCACGCCGGTCTGGTATGCCAACCGCGGCGGCATGCTGGACAGCCAGTTCCGTTACCTCACGCCCGACAGCAAAGGCGTGGTCAACTTCAGCTACATGCCCGATGACAAGGTTGCCGACCGCAGCCGCTGGTACCTGACACTCGACAACCAGACCAACTTGCCGCTGGGCATGCAATGGAACACCTCCATACGGCGAGCCAGTGACGCCGCCTGGTTCCAGGATTTCGGCCAGAACCTCACGACGTCCACCGTGACGCTGCTGGGCTCGTCGTCCTACGTCACCAAGGCCACCGACTGGTGGAATGCCGGCATCGGCGCCGACTGGTATCAAGTCGCCACCCCCGGACTGCCAAGCACGGCCGCGCCTTACCGCCGCATGCCGCGGCTGTTCTTCAATGCCGATCGTCCGATCGGCGGTCCGGGCGGTCCCGAGTGGGGCGTGAACGCCGAAGCCGTGCGTTTCGTCCAGCCGGAAAAGATCGGCGGCGACCGCTTCGATTTCTACCCCTACCTCGCCTGGCCGTTGCAGGGTGCGGCATGGTTCCTGCGCCCGGAAGTCGGTGTGCGCTATACCGCGTACAACCTGCCGCAGCCGGTCGCGGGCAGCGACACGGACCACCCTGCGCGAACCACCCCGATCTTCGACGTCGACGCCGGCCTGATCTTCGAGCGCGACGTGCACCTGTTCGGCAGCGACTACACCCAGACGCTGGAACCGCGCATCTATTACCTGCGCGTGCCGTACCGCAACCAGAACGACCTGCCGCTGTTCGACACCCAGCCGCTCACCTTCGATTTCTGGCAGTTGTTCACCACCAACAGTTTCAGCGGCGCCGACCGCCAGATGAATGCGAACGACCTGTCGCTGGCGCTGACCACACGCTTCCTGGACGCGGACGGCGTGGAGCGTGTTTCGGCCAGCATCGGCCAGATCCGCTATTTCGATCCGCAGAAAGTCAAGCTGTATCCCGGCGGCAAGGCGGTCGATTACTCCGGTTCCAATTACGTCGCCAACCTCACCGTTGCATTGAACGACAACTGGCGCCTGACCTCGTCGCAACAGTGGAACCCCAACACCGACGAGACCGACGTTTCCACCGTGGGCCTGCAGCGCCGCCTGTGGGGCGACGGTATCGTCAATTTCGACTACCGCTACCGGCGCGGTCTGCTCGAACAGGCCGACGTGTCGGCGGAAGTGCCGGTGGGCGCGGCATGGAAGCTGGTCGGCGGCTACACCTATTCGCTGCGCGACAAGCGCGCGGTCGATGCCTTCGCCGGCATCGAATGGGACAGCTGCTGCACCGCCGTGCGCCTGCTCAGCCGCCACTACGTGTACGACTACCAGGGCGATTCCAACAACGCCATCATGCTGGAAATCGAGTTCAAGGGCCTCGGCGCCTACGGCGAGCGCACCGGCACGTTCCTGCGCAATGCTATCCTTGGCTATCAGTAGCCTCAAAGAAGCACCGAACAACCCGCTGCTTCCGCTTGCGACGGTTCTTCCGGGGTTCCATCAGGGCTCGATTCAGGTTTTTGCTACCCAAACTCAACTTTCGGGCAGATCGCGCTGTCCAAGCCAGCGGCCGCCCGGGAAACCGCCCGGCATGCCGCCTTCCGAACCCGGTCACACGTGACGAACATGAAACCATTGCACCTTGCCAGCCTGGTCCTGACCTTCGCGGCTGCGGCGTTCGCCCTGCCCGCGTCGGCGCAACTGCTCAGCCCCGACGCACCGCCCTCCGCCAGCGCGCAGTCCACGCCACTGCTCGGCGCGCAGTCGCCCGCATCGAACGGGGTCCAGCCACTGGACCGGATCATCGCGGTGGTCAACGACGGCGTGATCATGCAAAGCCAGCTCAACCAGACGATGGGCACGGTAGCGCACCAGATCCAGCAATCGGGCGGCCAGTTGCCGCCGACCGACGTGCTGGCCAAACAGGTGCTGCAACGGCTGATCCTCAACCAGTTGCTGGTACAGAAAGCGCACGACGGCGGCGTCCGGGTCTCCGATGACCAGGTCGATGCCGCGGTCGCCAACATCGCGCAACAGAACAAGATGAGCGTGCCGCAGATGCAGGCGGCCATGCAGCAGGAAGGGGTGGATTACGGCTCGTTCCGCGAGCAATTGCGCGACCAGTTGCTGGTGCGCGCGTTGCAGCAGCAGGTGATGCAGCAATCCTCGCAGGTGTCGGATGCGGAAATCGACAACCTCATCGCCAGCCCGGCGTTCAAGCAGGGCGAAGTGCACCTGGCGCGCATCCTGGTCGGGCTGCCCGAAGGCGCCGATGCCAAACAGATTGCCGCCGCGCAGGCCAAGGCCGATCAGATCGAGGGTGACCTGAAAGCAGGCAAGGACTTCGCCGCCATGGCGGTCAGCGATTCCAGTGCACCCGAGGCCCTCGACGGCGGCGACCTCGGCTGGCGGCGCGTGGACGAACTGCCGCCGGCGGTCCAGCAGATCGTCAATTCGCTGCAACCGGGTGGCATCACGGAACCGCTGCGCGATGCATCGGGCTTCACCATCCTCAAGCTGGAAGGCAAGCGCGAGCCCGGCGACAAGCAGATCGTCACCGAATTCCATGCCCTGCACCTGATGATCAGGCCGACCGCCGTGCTGAGCGAGCAAGGCGCAAGGGACAAGATCGAGAAGCTCTACGACGAAATCATCAACCAGCACGCCGACTTCGCCACGCTGGCCAAGCGGGATTCCGACGATCCCACCACCGCGAATGCAGGTGGCGACATGGGCTGGTTCGCGCAGGACGACTGGGGTTCCGAGATCGGCAAGATGCTTGCGGGCATGCAGCCCGGGCAAGTGACCCAGCCGTTCAAGAGTCCGGATGGTTCGTGGCACATCGTCAAGCTGCTCGGTACCCGCCAAGCCGACAGGACGAAAGACATCGAACGCGCGCAAGCCCGCCAGGCCATCGCAGAGCGCAAGGGCCGGCAGGCTTACGAACAGTTCATGCGCGACATAGAATCCTCGGCCTACATCAGCATCCGGGTTCCGGAACTGGCCGACGCCAATCCGTACTCGGGCGACGCGGCCAAATGAGCACGGGGCCGGATATCCACCGGCCCCTCCCGCGCCTCGCCATCACCAGTGGTGACCCCGCGGGGGTCGGCCCTGAACTGGTCGCACGGCTGGCGGCCTCACCGCTCGCCGCCGACCTCGTCGCGGTCAGCGACGCCGGGCTGCTGGAGCGTGCAGCGCGACGTTGCGGCATCACGCTGAAACTCGAAACCGACAACGGCCAGCCGCGCAATTTGCGCGCGGCCGGAAGCCTGCGTCTGGTGGAAGTGCCGTTGCGCGTGGAGGAAACTCCCGGCCGGCTCGATCCGCGCAATGCCTTCCACGTGCTCAACACGCTGGCGCAGGCCGCGGACGGCTGCATCGCTGGCGCGTTCGACGGCGTGGTGACGGCGCCGGTGCAGAAGTCCGTAATCAACGATGCCGGCGAGCCCTTCACCGGCCATACCGAACTCTTTGCACAACGCGCGGGCTGCAACGTCGTGATGATGCTCGCGTCGCCCGAACTGCGCGTCGCGCTGGCCACCACGCACCTGCCACTCGCCAACGTGCCCGCCGCGATCACGCACGAATCCCTGACGCGGACCCTGCGCATCGTGCACGCCGAGCTGATCGCGAAATTCGGGATCACCGCGCCACGTATCGCGGTGCTGGGCCTGAATCCGCACGCCGGCGAAGCCGGCCACCTCGGCCACGAGGAAATCGACACCATCATTCCCGCGCTGGATGCGCTGCGTGGAGAAGGCATGCGGCTGCTGGGCCCCCTGCCCGCCGACACCGCGTTCGTCCCGGCCATGCGCACACGTTACGACGCCGTGCTGGCCATGTACCACGACCAGGCGTTGCCGGTGCTGAAATCGGAAGCGTTCGATCGCACCGTCAACATCACGCTGGGCCTGCCGTTCGTGCGCACCTCCGTCGACCACGGTACCGCGCTCGATCTGGCCGGTACGGGCCGCGCCGATGCCTCCAGCATGTTCGCCGCCGCGGAGATGGCGTTGCAGCTTGCAACGCAGCGCCCGCATACCTGAGACCCATGTCCGCGCGCCCCAAGAAGCACTACGGCCAGCACTTCCTGCACGAACGCGGAGTGATCGAACGCATCGTGGCGGCGATCGCACCACGGCGGGACGATCGCGTCATCGAAATCGGTCCCGGCGAAGGCGCGCTCACCCTGCCGCTGCTGCAGGCTGCCGGACGCCTGACGGCGATCGAGCTCGACGCCGACTTGATCGAACCGCTGCGTTTGCATGCCGTCAGCGTCGGCAAGCTGGAAATCGTCCACGCAGACGTGTTGAAGGTGGACCTGACCGCACTTGCGGGCGGCGGCAAGCTGCGCCTCGCGGGCAACCTGCCCTACTACGTGTCCAGCCCGATCCTGTTCCACTGCCTCACGCACGCCGCAGCGATCACCGACATGCACTTCATGCTGCAGAAGGAGGTGGTGGACAGGATGGCCGCGGCACCCGGAAGCAAGGTCTACGGCCGTCTGTCGGTGATGCTGCAACTGGTCTGCAAGGTCGAACCCTTGCTGCGCGTCGCGCCGGGCGCGTTCCGGCCTCCGCCCAGGGTTGAATCCGCCGTCGTGCGGCTGACGCCGCTGCCGCAGGCACAACGTCCCGATCCGGCACTCGCAGCGAAGATCGATGCCGTGGTTCGCGCGGCTTTCAACCAGCGGCGAAAGACACTCTCCAACGCATTGCGCGGACTGCTCGATGCGGATGCGATTCGCGCGGCCGGCATCGACCCGCGCGCCCGCGCGGAGGATGTCGCGCCCGCGGGTTTTGTCGCGCTGGCGCGGCTGGCGCATCCCGGCGGCTTGCGGGCCACACCGAAACTCGCCGACAATGCCAACCAATGACTCCCCGGCCGACCACTACCGACAAAGCGCGCGAGCACCGCGAACCCGAGCCGCATGCGATCGAGGTCGAGGTGGAAGCGCGCTTCGTGGCCGAACAATCCAAGCCCGAGACCAATCGCTACGTGTTCGCCTACGAAATCACCCTGCGCAACCTCGGAATGATGCCGGCACGCCTGCAAACACGGCATTGGGTCATCACCGATGCCAACGGCAAGGTGGAGGAAGTGCGGGGCGAAGGCGTGGTGGGCGAACAGCCGCGCCTGCAACCGGGGGAAAGCTACAGCTACACCTCCGGCGCGATACTGGAAACCCAGGTCGGCACCATGCGCGGCACTTACCTGTTTCACGCCGACGACGGCACTGACTTCGAGGCCCTGATCCCGGAGTTCGTGTTGTCGGTGCCCCGGACCCTCCACTGACGACGGGTACCGACGCGCATGGCCATCTACGCGATCGGCGATGTGCAGGGTTGCTATCCGGAACTGCAGCGGTTGCTGGAGCGTCTGCGCTTCGACCCTTCCTCGGACCGCCTCTGGTTTTGCGGTGACCTGGTCAACCGCGGCGGCGAATCACTGGAAGTCCTGCGGCTGATCCATGGCCTGCGCGAACGCAGCGTCGTGACGCTGGGCAATCACGACCTCAGCCTGCTCGCGATCGCCGTGCGCGAGCCGGAAGCGCGCGCCCGCACCAATCCCGACTTGCGCCGGGTTCTGGAAGCCGAAGATTCGGCGACACTTGTCGACTGGCTGCGCTCGCAATCCATGCTGCACCACGACGCCACCCTGGGCTTCACGCTCGTGCACGCGGGGCTCGCGCCGTCGTGGACACTGAAACAGGCGCTGCACATCGCGCAGGAAGTCGAACGCGCGCTGCGTGGCCCCGCCCACCGCGGCCTGCTGCAACGGATGTTCGGCAACCGCCCCGCGCGCTGGTCGGCGAAACTGCACGGCCACGACCGCCTGCGCGCCGCCATCAACATCTTCACCCGCATGCGTTATTGCGATGCGAACGGGCGCATCGACTTCGATGCGAAGGGCGCGCCTGGTTCGCAACGCGCGGGCCTGTATCCGTGGTTCGAGGTACCCGGCGTGAAATCACGCGACACCCGCATCGTGTGCGGGCACTGGTCCGCGCTCGGACGCTTCGCCGGTCTCGGTGTGTACGCGATCGATACGGGTTGCGTTTGGGGCGGCAAGCTCACCGCACTCAGGCTGGACGGCGAGGAACCGCAGTTCATCGCGGTGGATGCGGAGCCGCATCGCAAGCGCGGTTGACCTTCGCGTCTCTTCCTTCGCGCAAGCACGCGCCGACTCGCTTCGGGTTCCACTCGCCTCGGCGGCGAGCGTGCGACTTTTGTTTCGGCAAAAGTCGCCAAAACCATCGCGCCCGGCACGGCGATTTCGGCAACATCGTGTTGCCTCAATTTCCCTGCGCGTCTCGCGCCAAGCGGGCCGGCGCGAACTCGGCCATCCATGGCCTCAAACATGCGCGCCTTGCTCCCGCTTGGCGCTGCGATGCTCGGCACCGTGCAAGGGCGCGGGAAGAGCTCTGCTCCGATGACGGCCATCCATGGCCTCGTTCGAGGCAAACCCAGCCGGTCTGCTCCGCCCGCCACGCGCGCGGGGCGGCCTTCTCTTTGGTGACTTTTCTCTTGGCCACGCAAGAGAAAGTCACCCGCGCGCCCGGAAGCGCGCGGAAAAAGACAGGGATGTCGGTTGCGGACAGCGGCGTGCGCGGAGTCAGCGCAATCCTGTCTCGTTGCGCGCGATCACCATGCGCTGGATTTCCGACGTGCCCTCGTAGATCTCGGTGATCTTGGCGTCGCGAAAATAACGTTCCAGCGGCATTTCCTTGGAATACCCCATGCCCCCGTGGATCTGCACGGCCTGGTGCGTGATCCACATGGCGGCTTCTGACGCAGTGAGTTTGGCCACTGCAGCTTCGGTCGAGAAGCGCGCGCCGGTCTTCGCGGATTCCTGCTTCATCCACGCCGCGCGCAGCGTCAGCAATTGCGCAGCGTCCAGCTTGCACTTCATGTCCGCGATCTTGGCCTGGGTCATCTGGAACGAACCGATGGATTGCCCGAACGCCTTGCGGTCGCGCGAATATTCCAGCGTCGCCTCGTAAGCGGCGCGCGCAAGCCCGACGGCTTGCGACGCGATGCCGATGCGACCCGCATCCAGCACGCCCATCGCGATCTTGAAGCCGTGGCCTTCCTCGCCGATCACTTCGTCAGGCCGCGCGACGTAATCGTCGAATTCGATTTCGCAAGTCGCCGAAGCGCGGATGCCGAGCTTGGGCTCGGTCTTGCCGCGGCCGAAGCCCTTGCGCGAGGTATCGACCATGAACGCGGTGATCCCGCGCGAATGCTTTTCCGGATCGGTCATCGCGAACAACAGGATGTACCTGGCGACCGGCCCCGAGGTGATCCAGCTCTTCTTGCCGTTGATCACGAAGCTGCCATCGGTCCGCTTCACCGCGCGACAGCGCATTGCGGTGGCATCGGAGCCCGACTGCGGCTCGGTCAGCGCGAACGCACCGATGGCCTCGCCCGAGGCGATCGGCGTGACGTACTTGTGCTTCTGTTCCTCGCTGCCGAACTTCAGCAGGCCGTTGCAGTACAGCGTATTGTTGACGCTCATGATGGTCGAGTGCGCGCAATCGGCCGCCGCGATTTCGATCATCGCCAGCACGTAACTGATCGAATCCATGCCGGCACCGCCATATTCGGTCGGCACTTCGATCCCCATCAGGCCCAGCTTGCCCATCTCGTGGATGTTGTCGAGCGGGAATTCGCCGGACTTGTCGAAATCCGCCGCCACCGGCGCGACGCGCTTCTGCGCGAAATCGCGCGCGATCGACTGGATCTGCAACTGCTCTTCGGAAAAATTGAAATCCATCGCGACACCTCTGTGCTGTCGTGCACCGCACCGGTGGTTGGCACGGCAATCCAACCTCACATCATACCGGCATCGGGCGCCACGCTTTAATTTATCTCTTCATCCTGATATAAAGATGGAATGCTCGACCTGGTTTCCGCCACCGCACTGCTGCGCGTGCTGTCCGACCCCACGCGGGTGCGGCTGCTGGCGCTGCTGCGGCGCGAGGAGTTGACCGTTGCGGAGCTGTCGTCGGTGCTGCGCCTCGCGCAGCCGCGCGTTTCCACCCACCTCGCCAAGCTCAAGGAAACCGGGCTGGTACGCGACCGTCGCGCCGGCGTGTCGGCTTACTATCGCTTCAACGAGAGCGGTTTCGATGGCGCGGCCGACCTGTTGCGTGCGCTGGAAGACGGCGTCGATGACGCGATGCTGGATGCCGATGCGCAACGCCTGCCGTCGGTGCTGGCCGCGCGTGCGCGCGATCGTGGCTGGGCCGACAGCGTGGCCGGCGACATGGAACGGCACTATTCACCGGGCCGCACCTGGGAGACATTGGCGCGCACCCTGCTGCAATTGCTGGAAACCGGCGACGTGCTGGATATCGCCTCGGGCGATGGCGTGCTGGCCGAGTTGCTGGCGCCGCACGCGCACTCGATCGCGTGCGTGGACTCCAGCCCCAATGTGGTCGCGGCGGCCCGCAGGCGCCTGAAGGCATTCCGCAACGTCGAAGTGATCGAAGGCGACATGCACGCGCTCGACCTTGGTCCGCGCACCTTCGATCTCGTGCTGATGATGCACGCGCTTACCTACAGCGAGCATCCGCAACAGGCCATCGTGGAAGCTTCGCGCGTCCTCAAGCGGGGCGGCCGCCTGCTGGCGGCGACGCTGGCGAAACACGCCCACCGCGCGGCCGTGGCGCCGTTCGGCCACAAGAATCTAGGCTTCAAGCGCGAAGACCTGGTCGCTTTTGCGCGCAAGGCCGGACTTGAAGTCCTGCATTGCGAACGCATTTCGCGCGAAGCGCGCTCGCCGCATTTCGAAGTATTGAGCCTGCTGGCCGGAAAACCATGAACCAGAACCTGCCTTTCCTGCATCCCGACCGCGTCGAAAAACTCAACGACGCGCTGGCCAAGCGCATCCTCGTGCTGGACGGCGCCATGGGTACCATGTTGCAGCAGCACGGGTTGGACGAAGCCGGCTATCGCGGTGAGCGTTTCGCGTGCGGCTGCGACACGCAACACGCGCACGACCACGCGGGTGAACATGCCGGCGCCCAGGGCTGCCAGCGCGATCTGAAGGGCGACAACGACCTGCTGTCGTTGACCCGCCCGGAAATCATCCGCGACATCCACGCCGCGTATCTCGACGCCGGCGCGGATTTCGTCGAGACCAACACCTTCAATTCGACTTCCATCAGCCAGGCCGACTACGCGCTGCAGCACCTGGTGCATGAACTGAACCGCGAGGGCGCGAAGCTGGCACGCGCTGCGTGCGACGAGGCTGAACGCAAGAACCCGGACCGTCCGCGCTTCGCGATCGGCGTATTGGGTCCGACCAGCCGCACCGCATCGCTGTCGCCCGACGTCAACAATCCCGGCTTCCGCAACGTCGATTTCGACGAGCTCGAAAATGCCTATGCCGAGGCCACGCGTGGCCTCGCCGAAGGCGGCGCCGACATCGTGATGGTGGAAACCATTTTCGACACGTTGAACGCGAAGGCCGCGCTGTCCGGCATAGCGCGTGTGTTCGACGAGCTGGGCGGCCGCCTGCCAATCATGATTTCCGGCACGATCACCGACCGTTCGGGCCGCACCCTCTCGGGCCAGACCGCCGAAGCATTCTGGTATTCGGTCGCGCACGCGCGGCCATTGTCGATCGGGCTGAATTGCGCGCTGGGCGCGAAGGACCTGCGCCAGCACGTCGAGGCGCTTTCGCGCGTCGCCGACTGCGCCGTCAGCGCGCATCCCAATGCCGGCCTGCCGAACGCACTGGGCGGCTACGACGAAACGCCCGGGGAAATGGCGAAGACGCTGGGTGAGTTCGCGCGCGACGGCCTGCTCAACATCGTGGGCGGCTGCTGCGGCACGACACCCGAGCACATTGCCGCGATCGCGAGAGCCGTGCGCGACGTTCCACCACGCATTCTGGGCTCGGCTGATTTCGAAGCCGCGTAATGTTTCTTCAGTCGTCCCGGCGCAGGCCTGGACCCATGATCTTTCCGCAGATCGCACAAGACAGGATCCCGGCCAGCGCCGGGACGACGAGCAAAGGCAGGCCA
>JAGWZT010000471.1 GCA_018971925.1 Lysobacteraceae bacterium
GCCACGATCGAAGCCGCGCGGCGGGGGTGACGTGGGATGTTGCAGGGCGGCAGACGCACGGATCGACAAGATTTGTCGCGTGCTCCCGCCCTGTGCCTCGGGGATCGTTGTCCCGACGAACGCCGGGACCCCGATTTCGCAGGGCGGGATAGCCGCGCAGCGTGTATCCCGCCGGCAATCCGTTCGCAGAACGGCGGGATGCGCTGCGCTCCTCCCGCCCTACACGTGCTTCCAGGATGTGCTTACGCCGCCGCCATCCGATCCAGCGCTTTGCGATCCCAGTGCGCCAGGTCCGCGGCGCGATCGTAGGTGCTGTCGATGAAGGCGCGGATCATCGCGTCCGGCGCGTCGGCCTGCCGCACGGCTTCGTAAGGCAGGATGAATTCGCCGAGTTCGCGGTGGTAATACGCCGCATCCGGTAACACGCGCGCTCCCTTCAGGCCGGCCGGTTCCGGCACGGCATACGCGTAGAAGGCGGGTTCCAGCAGCGGCCCGCTGCCCGGCCAGAAACCGTGGCTGATCACCTCGTGCGAATACGCGTCGCGCTGGAACGCCGGTCCGTCGCGTGGCGGCGCGGGCCGGCCGGAAAAGCGCGTCACCGCCAGGTCGAAACTGCCCCAGAAGAAATTCACCGGGCTGCACTTGCCGACGAACGCACATTGCGAGTCGGTGAATACGCGGTCAACCTGTATGAGGATGCGGCGCAGGCGCTCGACGTATTCGCGGTCGTAACTGTGGTGCTGCGTGTCGCGGTCCAACCGAACGGGTTTTGGCAATTCCGTCGACAGCGGATGGATCTTCACCGGCAGGCGCATCGCTTCCAGCGTCGCCATCAACTCGCGATAGAAATCCGCGACGCTGTGCGGCGCGAGCGCCAGCGTGCGCGTCTCGCCGTCCGACATGTGGACCCGCAACTGGTGATCGATGAAATCGAACTCGATGGTGAACGTGCGTTCGCCGTGCGGCAGCGGCCGCGTGGCAAGGCCGCGCGGCGTGACCCGCAGCGCCACCGCCCAGCAATGATTGAGTGGGGCGGCAAGCGCCAGCGCGATCTTGCCGACCACCTGCGACCACAGGTGCAGCGTGGCGTAGGTGTCCTTCCACGCGTCGTACGGCAGCGCGGGCCAGCAAGCGTCGTCGTCCGGTCTCATGATCGCACCCTCCTCTGGTGGAGGTCGACCATCGTAGCGCGATGAGTGACACGCGGGACTGTACGTATCCCAGGGATCAGGGCTTGTCGTCCGGCGCGCAGCGCCGCCTTTTCTTTCGCGAAAGCCGGCCTGCGGAGGCAGGATGCCGAAGCAAACGCCGAAGGCACCTGAAGGGTGAGCGCCAGGGATTGCGCGAGTAGCCCAGTACTACATCGTCCGATCAAGCAATGTCGTCACGGGTCTCGGCTTTCGCCGCAATGACGGCAAAAAGACAGGCATCTCCTGGGTCTTGGCTTCGTGGATATTGACTGTTTTCATGGCACGACCCACTGGCCTAATCTCGTAGAACCACTCTAGGGCGCAGGTTGGGGTGAGCGCTTTGTGCGACCCCAACATCCACTCGTCCATGTTGGGTTTCGCCGGATAGAACCCAGCTCAACCCAACCTACAGATGCTACTTGCCGCGCTATGGTAGAAAACGCCGCAACTTCTTCAAGAAGGAGATCAAGTCTCCGGGGGAGATGCTCGCCCCGTTCATTCCGCACCGACTCCAGAGGTCGATTATTTCAGTTTCCACAGCAGAATATCGCCTCCCCCCGCCACCTCCAGATGTCGGAGGCGCCACAAAGCAAAGGTCCACGCCCTCGATGTGTATGCTCACCACGACAGTGACCGCTCGCCCATCTCGTCTGAGTCCATTGATTTGCTGCTCGATCCAATGCGGATCTGCTTCGTTCAGTGGGCGTTCTTGCGAACCTATCTTCACCGTGCTCATTGGCGCACTCTCAGCTTGGA
>JAGWZT010000472.1 GCA_018971925.1 Lysobacteraceae bacterium
CCGCCTGCGATGCGCCCGCGGCGCGCGCGCGCCGCACCACGTCATCGGCCAGGTCGGCGAGACGTTCCAGTTCCGCAATGCTGTCATCAGCTGTCACAATGTCGGTGTTCACTTCGTTTCCCATTCAAGACGGATTGATTCGCGCCGCCATGCACGACCGGGAAGAGGCACAAGACAACGAACGCCCCAGCCGCAGCGCGCGCCGCCGCGAAGCGCTGGACGTGCTGGCGTTCGCGAAACAATTATCCGAACTGCCGCCGGCACGCCTGGCCAAACTGGAACTTCCCGACGACGTGTACGATGAACTCGCCGAGGTGCAACACACGCCCTCGCACATCGCGCACAAGCGCCAGCTTGCGCATCTGGCGAAACTCATGCGCGCGCACGACGAAGAAGCCTTCGCTGCCGCGCGGGCGGCGCTGGCCAACGACCGCGGCAAGAACGCCCGTGAAACCGCGGCACTGCATCGCGCCGAAGCGCTGCGCGAAGACCTGCTCGGCGACAACGCCGATTCCACACTCACGGCGTTCATCAATACGCATCCAGGCATCGATCACCAGCACCTGCGCGCGCTGATCCGGCAATCCCGCCGCGAGCGGGAAACCAGCAAGCCGCCGCGCGCGCAACGCGAACTGTTTCGATTACTCCGCGACCTCGACGCAAACTGATCACGCGGAAGTTCCGCCCACCGTCATCGCGGTGATTTTGGTGGTCGGCATGCCCACGCCCACCGGTACGCTCTGGCCTTCCTTGCCGCACACGCCGACGCCTTCGTCGAGCTGCAGGTCGTTGCCGAGCATCGCGACGCGCGTCAGCACATCCGGCCCCGAGCCGATCAATGTCGCGCCCTTCACCGGCCGCGTGACCTTGCCGTGTTCGATCAGGTAAGCCTCGTTGGCACTGAACACGAACTTGCCGTTTGTGATGTCCACCTGGCCGCCGCCGAAATTGACCGCGTAAAGACCGCGTTCGACCGAAGCGATGATTTCCTGCGGATCGCGTTCGCCCGCGAGCATGTACGTATTCGTCATGCGTGGCATCGGCAGGTGCGCGAACGACTCGCGGCGGCCGTTGCCGGTCGGCGCCATGCCCATCAGTCGCGCGTTGTGCTTGTCCTGCATGTAACCGACCAGGCGCCCGTTTTCGATCAGGGTGGAGCAGTGCGTGGGCGTGCCTTCGTCGTCGATGGACAGCGAACCGCGCCGTCCCGGCAGCGTGCCGTCATCGACCACGGTGACGCCGTCAGCGGCAACCTTGTCGCCCATGCGCCCCGCGAACGCCGAGGTGCCCTTGCGGTTGAAGTCGCCTTCCAAACCGTGCCCGATCGCCTCGTGCAGCAGGATGCCCGGCCAGCCTGGGCCCAGCACCACGTCCATGGTGCCGGCCGGCGCATCGACGGCTTCCAGATTCACCAGCGCCTGCCGCACCGCTTCGCGCGCCCACGCATGCGCGCGACCGGAGTCGATCAACTCGCGATAAGCGCAGCGGCCACCGCCACCGGAATAGCCCGACTCGCGACGGCCATCCGATTCCGCAATCACCTGCACGTTGATCCGCGTCAGCGGCCGCACGTCGGCAGCCAACGTGCCGTCGGCCGCGGCGATCAGCACCGAGTCGTGGGTGGCGTTGAGGCTGACGATCACCTGCTTGATGCGCGGATCGAGGCTGCGCGCCAGCACGTCGAGTTCGCGCAGCAATGCGATCTTCGCGGCATTGTCCAGGCCATCGATGGGATCGTCCGCCGGATACAGCGCGCGCGCACCGCGCAGTGCCAGTGGCTTGCCCGCGCCATTGCCATCGTTGGCGATCGCGCGCGCGGCGCCGGCCGCTTCCAGCAATTGCGGCAGCACGATGTCGTCGGAATAGGCGAAGCCGGTTTTTTCGCCGGACACCGCGCGCACACCCACGCCCTGCTCGATGTTGTGCGAGCCTTCCTTGACGATG
>JAGWZT010000040.1 GCA_018971925.1 Lysobacteraceae bacterium
TAGAACCCGGCGACATTCACGCAGATTTCGAACGGCGTCTCGAACTGGTTGAAGTTGATTTCCTGCGGTACCAGGCCGATCTGACGCATCACGCCGCCGCGGTCAGCGTGGATGGACAACCCGAACACGCGTGCATCGCCACCACTCGGGTTGACCAGCGACGAAAGAATCCCGATCAAGGTGGACTTGCCCGCGCCGTTCGGCCCGAGCAGCGCGAAGAAATCGCCCTGCGCGACCCTCAGCGAGACGCCCTTCAGCGCCTGGACACCGTTGGCATAGGTCTTGCGCAGGTCAACGACTTCAAGCGCCGGAACGGGGCCGGAAGCGGGGGTTGCAGGCATGGAGGACCAGGCGGTGGGCGAAGCGGAGTCAGCGACCATCCCCTATTATAGAAGTTTCACCCGGGCCGCCCCATGCCGAACGGCAGGGTCTCTCTGGCGCATATCCCTTACGCTGGCGGTGCCAGCGCGCACCTTCCAGCACATGATCGAACACTTCAACCTCAAGCTTGCCGACAGCCACATGCTGGCACCCAGCGTGCGCCACCTCGCGTTCGAACGCGCGGACGGCACGCCGTTTAAATTCACACCCGGCCAATTCATCCAGATCCACTTCAGCTACGACGACGGCAAGCCGACCAAGCGCAGCTATTCGGTCGGGACGCCCGCCGAAGATTCCGAAGTCGGCAGGCTGGAACTCGCCGTGTCCTTCGTCGAAGGCGGCGCCGCCACCAAACTGCTCGGCGGTCTCGAACACGGCGGCACGGTGGACGCCAGCGGCCCGTACGGGCGCTTCTGCCTGATGGACGACGACGCCAACCAGCGCTATCTGCTGATCGCCACCGGCACCGGCATTACCCCGTACCGCGCGATGCTGCCGAAGATCGAGCGACTGATCGCCGACCGCGGCAAACGTGTCGCGTTGTTGTACGGCGCACGCAACGAACAGGAGCTGCTGTACGGCGAAGAATTCGAGGCCTTCGCCGGCAAGCACCCCGGTTTCACTTTCCACGCCTGCCTGTCGCGCGCCGCGCGCGCCGCGCCGCGCCCGAACGACCGCCGCGGCCACGTGCAGGACGCCCTGTCCGAACTCGCGCCGCACCCCGAGCACGACATCGCCTACCTGTGCGGCAACCCCGACATGATCGACGCCAACTTCACCCTGCTGAAGGAACTCGGCCTGCCGATCAAGAACATCCGCCGCGAGAAGTACGTGTCGTCGCGGTAAATCGCCACACCTCGACATCAGATACGTACCCGCTCGCCGGTTGCGGCCAGTAGCAGCCCTTGCGGGAGCGATGTTGCGCACCCGTTTTTCGTTCAGGCACCATGAAATCAAAAATCCCGGGTAGCCAAACTTGTTGGAAAGCCGTGTCTCGCAATCAGTCAGTGCGTCCGACAAAGCGATAGCCGACACCCGGCTCGGTTTTCAGCCAGCGCGGTTGCGCGGGGTCGTCGCCAAGTTTCTGCCGCAGCTTGCCGATCACGATACGCAGGTATTGGCTGTCCTGCAGGTGGCTCGCGCCCCACACTTCGCGCAACAACTGCTGCTGGGTGACCACGCGCCCGGTATGGCGAAGCATCAGGGCCAGCACGGCATATTCCTTGCGGGTGAGCGAAAGCGGCAAGCCGTCGAGCATCACCTCGCGCCGCGCGAGGTCGATGCCGAGCCGGCCGTCGTCGTAGCGCGGCCGCGCTTCTTCCGCGCCGGCCATCGCTCGATCCCGCAGCAGCGCGCGCAGGCGCGCCATCAGTTCCTGGATACCGAACGGCTTGGTCACGTAATCGTTGGCGCCGGCATCCAGCGTGCGCACCTTTTCGGTTTCCGTATTGCGCACGGACAGCATCAGCACCGGCACCTGGCTCCACTGGCGCAGTTCGGACAACACCTCGTGGCCATCCCGATCAGGAAGGCCGAGGTCGAGGATCACCAGGTCGGGCTCGCGTGTCGCGGCCAGCGCCAGGCCCTCGGCCGCTGTGGCAGCCTGCAGCACCTCGTAGCCTTCCGCCCGCAGGCCGATGTCCAGGAAGCGCCGGATCTGCGCTTCGTCGTCGATCACCAGCACGCGCGGCGAGGCGTTCATGCGGAAGGATCCGGATTCGGGGGTTCGGAAGGCAACGGCAGGCTGATGCGGATGGTGGTACCGCCACCCTCGCGCGGCAAGGCCTCGACGCTGCCGCCATGCGCGCCGATCATGCCGCGGCAGATCGCGAGGCCGAGGCCGGTGCCCCCGATGTCGCGGTCGCCGCGCGAAACCGAGTAGAACATGTCGAAGATGCGCGCGCGTTCGTTTTCGGGAATGCCGGGCCCGCGATCGCTCACCTCGATCAGCAACTTGTCGCCGGCAACGCGTACGACCACCAATACGGGCTGTTGCGGTGGCGAGAAACGTTCTGCGTTCTCGAGGATGTTGAACAGCGCCTGCTCGATCAGCGCCGGATGCACGTACAACAGCACCGTATCCGGTGGCAGCACAGTGTCCACGCGCACTTCGGGAAACAGCTTGCGCAATCGGGTCACGGCGGCCGCCACGATTTCGGCCACATCGGTCCAGTCACGGTTGAGCTTGAGTGTGCCGTGGCCGAGGCGTGTCATGTCGAGCAGGTTCTGGATATAGCGATCGAGACGCTGGCCTTCGCCGAGGATCGCCTCAAGCAGCTCGCGCCGCTCGTTGGCGGGCAACTTCTCGTCGTAGTCCGCAAGCGTGCCAGCGGAGCCGATGATGGACGCCAGTGGCGAACGCAGGTCATGCGACACCGAGGACAGCAGCGCGTTGCGCAGGCGCTCGGTCTCGCCCTGCACGCGCGCGCCTTCCAGTTCGTCGGCCAGGCGCGCGCGTGCCAGCGTCTGACCGATGTCCTGCACCATCGTCAGCGCCAGGCTGCGCCGATCGGGATCGGGCTCGCTTGCGCCGGGTGGAAAACGCAGCGCGGCGACGCCCACACGATTGTCCTCGCCGCCCAGCGGCAACAGCCAGCATGGGGCTGCGTTCAATGTATCGGTGAAGCGGCCGGCCTGCGCGGCGTGGCGCTCGCACCAGTCGGCGGCAGCCAGGTCCTGGGTTTGCAGGCGCATGTCGGCTGGCGATGAGGCGGCGACCCGCATCGCGTCGGAGGCATCGCGCGCCAGCAGCGCCGTTTCGCAACCCAGGGTCTGCGCGAGCGCCGCCGCGCCGGCCGCGCGAATGCCGGCAGCGTCGGTGCTGGTTGCGAGACGATGTCCCAGCGCCAGCAAAGCACGCGACTGCACGTGCGCGGCACGCAACGATTCAAGCTGCAATACCAGGCGCGTCGCCAGCCGGCTGCATACCAGGGCCGCGACCAGAAACAGGAACACCGTCAGCACGTCGTTGGGACTGGAGATTTGCAGCGTGTAGATCGGCGGCATGAAAAAGAAGTTGTCGGCGATGAAGCACAACACCGCCGTGTAGAACGCCACGGCCATCCGCGTGCGCACCGCGACCACCAGCACCGCGGTCAGGAAGATCAGCGACAGGTTGGCTACCGACAGATAGCGCTCGGCGACGAAGGCACACGCCAAAGCCACGATCGTGGTCAAGGTGGCAAAAAAGTATTCACGGCGCCGGCCCAGGCCGCCCGGCGGGCGCGGCAGCCGCAGCCTTCGGCGTGCCGCGGCGCGTTCGGCGGGCGTCGCGATGATGGTGAGCTCGAGATGGGCGCCGCGATGCAGCAACTGTTGGGTCAGCGAACGCCCCGCCATGCGCGCGAACACCCGTTCGCGCGTGCGGCCGAGGACGATCTGGCCCACGCCTTCGCGCTCGGCATACGCGAGCAGTTCGTCGGCGATCGCGTGCCCGCGCAGGATTTCGCCGTCGCCGCCCAGCCGCCGCGCCAGCCGCAGCGCCGCCTCCAGCCGCTCGCGCCGTCCCGCTTCGACGGGCGCGCCCGTGTCCACGAAGGCTACGCCCCAGCGCGCGCCGCGGCGTTCCGCGATGCGCCGTGCCATGCGCACCAGATACTCGCTCTGCGCGTACCCATCGATCGCGGCCAGCACCCGGCGACGCACCGGCATGGCCGCACCGCGCGCCAGCATGGAACCGCGCAAGTCGCTTTCGACGTGGCCAGCCACGGTCTCGACGGCAAGTTCGCGCAAGGAAGCGAGATTGGTTGGCGTGAAGAACGCGTCCAGCGCAGCCGCAGCGGTTTCCGGCACGTACACCTTGCCCTGCTTGAGGCGCTGGATCAGTTCCCGCGGCGGCAAGTCCACCAGCACGATGTCGCGGGCGCGATCGAGAAAGGTGTCGGGAACGCGCTCGCGCACGGCCACGCCGGTGATCCGCCGCACCTGGTCGTTGAGGCTTTCGAGGTGCTGCACGTTGAGCGCGGTGTAGACCTCGATCCCGGCATCGAGCAGTTCGGCGATGTCCTGCCAGCGGCGTTCGTGGCGGCCGCCCGGCAGGTTGGTGTGCGCCAGTTCGTCCACCAACAGCACCGCCGGCTTGCGCGCCAGTGCCGCATCGAGATCGAACTCCTCGAAGTCGCGACCGTGGTAGCTGACCGGCCTGCGCGGCAGTACTTCGAGTCCTTCCAGCAGCGCCGTGGTTTCGGCGCGTTCGTGGGTTTCGACGATGCCCACCACCACGTCCACGCCCTGTTTCTTCAGTTCGCGCGCGGCAGACAACATCGCCCAGGTCTTGCCGACCCCCGGCGCGGCACCAAGGAAGATCTTCAGACGGCGCTGCTGCTCGTCGCGTACGGCGTCGAGCAGTGCGTCGGCACGGGCTTCGCGGGGGGCTTCGGCCATGGGCGGACCGGGTGGAAGGGCGGCACTAAGTTAGCGCACTAACGTGCCACCAACCTGTCCAAAGCGAGGTTCAATTCCATTACGTTGACGCGTGGCTCGCCCAGCACGCCGAACTGGCGGCCCTGGGTGTAGCGATCGACCAGCGCGCGGACTTCTGCGGGTGGCAGGCTGCGTGCGCGTGCGACACGGTTCAACTGATACTGCGCCGCGGCCGGCGAAATGTCCGGATCGAGCCCGCTTCCGGAAGCGGTCACGAGGTCCACCGGCACCGGTGCGTCATTGCCGGGATCGGCCGCGTGCAACGCGGCGATGCGCTGCTTCACCGCGGCGGTCAGCGCGGGATTGCTCGGCCCCAGGTTGGAACCACCCGACGCGGCGCCGTTGTAGGGCTGCGGCGTAGTGGCCGAGGGTCGGCCCCAGAAATACTTGGGATCGGTGAACTGTTGGCCGATCAGATCAGACCCAACCGGCTTGCCGTTGCGCAGGATCAGGCTGCCGTTGGCCTGGTGCGGAAACACGAGTTGCGCGAGGCCGGTGACGGCGAACGGATAAACGACGCCGGTGATCGCGGTCAGCAGCAACAACAAAACGATGGCTTGGCGCAGCAACTTGCCCATGGTGCGTCTCCGGTCAGAACGTGCCCTGCAGCATCACGAATCCGCGGGTGCCGCCGATATCGAGAGTGTCGTTCGGATCCAGCAGGCTCGCCGTCTGCCGGTAGAACGCGGCGTTGGTGGCGCGGATCACACCGCCACTCAACGACCAATGTGTTGCGAGTTGGTATTTCAGTGTGGCACCAAAATCGCTGTAGCTCGGGCTGCGGGCGCCGCTCGCGAGTGGCGCGATCAATGCGGTGGTGTAGTGCGTGTGACCCGCGTGCAAGGCGAGGCTCCAGGGACCGTGCAGCGGCAGCGCGGCGTCCAGTTGCAGGTAACCCGTGCCGCGTGAATCGCCGCGATAACCTTCCTCCACATCCGCGCCGAAGTAATCGGTGAGCGCGCGGTTGTACTTCAGCGTCAACCATTTCCAGCCGAGCGCGATGTTGGCTTCAAGCGTGTCGAACGAACGGGATGACAGACGCGGATTCGCATGATCGAGATTGCCGCCGGGGTAGACGTAACCGTACAGGCCCGCGCGCCACGACCAGCTATCACCGAAGGTGCGGCCGTAACTCGCGTAGAGGTCGAGCTCCATCGCACCACCTGGATAAATTCTCTCGCTGATGCTCGACGCCCAGAAGCCGGCGGCGAGGCCGTTCGCGGCAGCGTAGTCGGCGCCACCCTGGATCGCCGGCCCACCCCATGTCTGGGTGAGGCCGCGAAAAACATAGTCGGAAACCACCGCGGCGTTGCCGGTGAGCGGACTCGCAGGCGCATCTGCGCGTGCGTGCGCCGCGACGCCGCAGGTCGCGGCGAGTGCGAACAGGATCCAACGCGCGCGCATCATGCCCACCCTGCTGCCACCAGCAGCATGTCGATCAGCTTGATGCCGAGGAACGGCACCGCGATCCCGCCAAGCCCGTAGATCAAGAGGTTGCGCCGCAACAGCGGACCCGCGCCGAGCGCGCGGTACTTCACGCCGCGCAACGCCAGCGGGATCAGGAAGATGATGATCAGCGCGTTGAAGATCACCGCCGACAGGATCGCGCTGCGCGGCGTGGCGAGGTGCATCACGTTCAGTGCGTTCAATGCCGGATAAGTCGTCGCGAATGCAGCCGGGATGATCGCGAAATACTTGGCGATGTCGTTGGCGATCGAGAACGTGGTCAGCGCGCCGCGCGTGATCAGCATCTGCTTGCCGATCTCCACCACTTCGATCAGCTTGGTCGGGTTGGAATCGAGGTCGACCATGTTGCCGGCTTCCTTGGCCGCCTGGGTGCCGGTGTTCATAGCCACCGCCACGTCGGCCTGCGCCAGCGCGGGCGCGTCGTTGGTGCCGTCGCCGCACATCGCCACCAGCCGGTTCCCGGCTTGCAACTCGCGGATCAGTTTCAACTTCGCTTCCGGCGTAGCCTCGGCGAGGAAATCGTCCACGCCGGCTTCGGCAGCGATCGCCGCGGCGGTCAACGGGTTGTCGCCGGTGATCATTACCGTCTTGATGCCCATCCGGCGCATCTCGGCAAAGCGTTCCTTGATGCCGCCCTTGACGATGTCCTTCAGCTCGATCACGCCCAGCGCTGTCGGGTCTTCCACTACGATCAGCGGCGTCGCGCCGCGGCGTGCGATCTCCTCGGCGGTCTGCTTCACGCGCGCCGGCAACGGATTGCCGAGCGCGTGCAGGTACTTCTCGATCGCGTCCAGCGCGCCCTTGCGGATCTTTCGTCCCGCCACGTCGACCCCGCTCATCCGGGTTTGCGCGGTGAAAGGAATGAATTGCGCGTGTAGCGCTTCGAGCTGGCGTTCGCGCAAGCCGAACTTCTGTTTCGCCAACACCACCACGCTGCGGCCTTCCGGGGTTTCGTCGGCCAGCGACGCGAGTTGCGCGGCTTCGGCGAGCTTCGCTTCCTCCACGCCCGGCGCCGGGTGGAACGCCACCGCCTCGCGGTTGCCCAGCGTGATCGTGCCGGTCTTGTCCAGCAACAGCACGTCCACGTCGCCGGCGGCCTCGACGGCGCGGCCGGAAGTGGCGATCACGTTGGCGCGGATCATCCGGTCCATGCCGGCGATGCCGATCGCCGACAGCAGCGCGCCGATCGTGGTCGGGATCAGGCACACCAGCAGCGCCACCAGCACGGTCAACGTGATCGGATGACCATGACCGCTGGCCTGGACGCTGTAGATCGAATACGGCAGCAACGTGGCGCAGGCGAGCAGGAAGATCAGCGTGAACTTGGCCAGCAGGATGGTCAGCGCGATCTCGTTGGGCGTCTTGCGCCGCGAGGCGCCCTCCACCATCGCGATCATGCGGTCGAGGAAGCTCTCGCCGGGATTGCGGGTGATGCGCACCACCAGCCAGTCCGACAGCACGCGCGTGCCGCCGGTGACCGCGCTGCGGTCGCCGCCGGACTCGCGGATCACCGGCGCGGATTCGCCGGTAATCGCGCTCTCATCGACGCTGGCCGCGCCTTCGACGACTTCGCCGTCGCCAGGCAGCGCGTCGCCGGTCTCGACCAGCACGTGGTCGCCGCTGCGCAATTCGTTGGACGGCACGAAAGTGATCGCCCCGGTGCGCGCGGGCGCAGACAGCTTCTTGGCGATCACGTTCTTGCGCGTGCTGCGCAGCGCTGCCGCCTGGGCCTTGCCGCGGCCTTCGGCCAGCGCCTCCGCGAAGTTCGCGAACAGCAGCGTGAACCACAGCCACAAGCTGACCCAGAAGATGAAGGCGGTCGGTGCCTCGCCGTGCCCCGTTAACGCCTGCACCCACAGCAGCGTGGTCAGCACACCGCACACGAACACCACGAACATCACCGGATTCTTGAACTGCAGCCGCGGCGACAGCTTGCGGAACGAATCGGCCATCGCCGTGAGAACCAGCTCGCGGCTGAAACCGCTGGCTGTGTGCGTTTGCGAAGTCATGTAATCGATGTCCCGAATGAATCAATGGGCCGACATCAGGTATTCGGCGATCGGCCCGAGCGCCAGCGCCGGCAGGAAGGTGAGCGCGCCAATCACGATCACCACGCAGGTGAGCAGCGCCACGAACAATGGCGTGTGCGTGGGCAGGGTTCCCGCCGAAACCGGCACGTGCTTCTTCGCCGCCAGCGAACCGGCCATCGCCAGCATCGCGATCGCGAGCGGAAAGCGCGCCAGGAACATGCACACGCCCAGCAGCACGTTCCAGAACGGCGTATTCGCGGACAAGCCCGCGAACGCGCTGCCGTTGTTGTTCGACACCGAGCTGAGCGCGTACAGGATTTCGCTGAAGCCGTGCGCGCCCGGATTGGCGACCGCGCTTGCGCCGGCCGGTGCCAGCACCGCGACCGCGGTGCCGACCACCACCAGCGCGCAAGGCAGCAACACCGCGAGGCTGGCCATCTTCATCTCGTGCGCTTCGATCTTCTTGCCGAGATACTCGGGCGTGCGCCCCACCATCAGCCCGGCGATGAACACCGCGACCACGGCGAAGGCGAGCATGCCGTACAGGCCGGAGCCGACGCCGCCGAACACCACTTCGCCGAGCTGGATCAGCCACATCGGCACCAGCCCGCCGAGCGCAGTGAAGGAATCGTGCATCGCGTTGACCGCGCCACACGAGGCTGCGGTGGTGATCGTCGCGAACAGCCCGCTCGCGGCGATGCCGAAGCGCGTTTCCTTGCCTTCCATGTTGCCGCCGGCCTGCAGGGCACCGGCGTGCTGGTTGACGGCGAGGCCGTGCAGCGCGGGGTTGCCGGCTTGTTCTGCACCGATGCAGGCGAGCGCCAGCGGCACGAAGATCACCAGCATCACGGCGAGGATCGCCCAGCCCTGGCGCTTGTCGCCCACCATTTTTCCGAAGGCGATGCACAGTCCACCGGGGATCAGGAAGATCGCCAGCATCTCGATGAAGTTGGAGAACGGCGTCGGGTTCTCGTAGGGATGCGCGGAGTTGGCGTTGAAGAATCCGCCGCCGTTGGTCCCGAGCATCTTGATCGCGACCTGCGAGGCCGCCGGTCCCATCGGCAACGTCTGCGTGGTGATCTGCGTCGGCTTGGCCTCGGAATTGCCTGCGGCGTCCTTGACCGGGTTGCCGGCCGCATCGGTCACCGGCGCGTCGTAGGTGCTGGTCTGCACCACCGGCACGTCCGCGTACGGCTTGAAGTTCTGGATCACGCCCTGCGAGGCCAGCAGCAGGCTGATCACCAGCGACAGCGGCAGCAGCACGTACAGCGTCGCGCGGGTCACGTCCACCCAGAAATTGCCGAGCGTTTGCGCGGAGCGGCGCGCGAAACCGCGCACCACCGCGACCAGCACCGCGATGGCGGTCGCGGCGGACATGAAGTTCTGCACCGTCAGCGCCAGCATGTCGGTGAGATAGCCCAGCGTGGATTCGCCGGCGTAGTTCTGCCAGTTGGTGTTGGTGGCGAAGCTGATCGCGGTGTTCATCGCGAGATCGGGCGGCACCGCGCCGAAATGCTGCGGATTCAGCGGCAACCACTGCTGCACGCGTTGCAGCAGGTACACGGCCAGTACGCCGAGCACATTGAACAGCAGCATCGACAGCGCGTAGCGCTTCCAATCCATCTCCTCGCCGGCACGGATGCCGCACAGCCGATAGAGGCCGCGCTCGACCGGCGCACCGAAACGCGTGATGCGGTTGGGCGCATCGGCGAATACCCGCGCCATGTACGCACCAACGGGTGGCACCAGTGCCAGCAGTACGGCAAGGTACACGAGCACCTGGATGACATCGTTGCTGGTCATTCGAACCACTCGGGTTTCA
>JAGWZT010000473.1 GCA_018971925.1 Lysobacteraceae bacterium
CGTGCGCACCGCCGTCGTTTGCACCTCGTTGCCGCGCCCGATCGTGAACACCAGCGCGTGGCCCGCAAGACCGGAGGGATCGTCGCTGCGCAAGGTGACGTACACCGCCGAATAATCGGGATCGTGGTTCATCGCGTCCGAGCCGATCAATCCGCGCGAGGTCGGAAAGCGGATGTCTTCGGCTTCCAGGGCGATGATTCGGGCCATGCGACGCTCCTTCCGGATCAGGCTGTCGCGACGACGCGCTGGCGCTGCGCGCCCAGCCCGGCGATGCCGAGTTCCATCACGTCGCCGGGCTTCAGATACGCCGGCGGCTTCTGTCCGAGCCCCACGCCCGGCGGCGTGCCGGTCGAGATCACGTCGCCGGGCAACAACGCCATGTAACGGCTTATGTGGCTGACCAGCGTCGCGACGTCGAAAATCATGGTGCGGGTATTGCCATTCTGATAACGGTGCCCGTTCACGTTCAGCCACATCGAGAGATCCTGCGGATCGGGAATCTCGTCGCGCGTCACCAACCACGGCCCGAGCGGCGCGAAGGTGTCGCAACTTTTGCCCTTCACCCACTGGCCGCCATGGTCGAACTGGAACGCGCGCTCGGAAACGTCGTTGACGATCATGTAGCCCGCGACATGCTCGAGTGCGGCTTCGCGCGGCACGTTGCGCGTGGGGTCGCCGATCACCACGCCCAGTTCGACCTCCCAGTCGGTTTTCTCCGAGCCGGGCGGAATCATCACGTCATCGAACGCGCCGACGATCGCGCTGGTCGCCTTCATGAAGACCACCGGTTGTTCGGGCACGGGCTGGCCCGATTCCGCGGCGTGGTCGGCGTAGTTCAGGCCAACGCAGATGATCTTGCCGACGCGCCCGGCTGGCGCGCCGAGGCGGGGATTGTTCTCGACGGCCGGCAGGGTTTGCGGATCGAGTGCGCGCAGATGCTCGATGCCTTCCTGCGTCAACACGTCGCCGGCGATGTCTTTCACGACTTGCGAAAGATCGCGCAAAACGCCATGTGCATCCAGCATGCCCGGCTGTTCGCGACTCGCGTTTCCGTAGCGCACCAACTTCATTCGAATCCCCTAATCCGTCCAGCCACCGTCGATCACGTGGATCGCGCCCGTGGTGAACGCCGACTCGTCGGAAGCGAGGTACACCGCGAGCGCAGCGATTTCCTCCGGTGTGCCCAAGCGGCCCATCGGTTGGCGATCGATGAAACTTTTCCACACCGCATCCTGGTTGCCACCCAGCGCAGCGACGCGCTGTTCCAGCGACGGCGACTTCACGGTGCCGGGGCAGATCGCGTTGCAACGCACGCCGCGCGCGACGTAATCCGCGGCGATGGCCTTGGTGAGTCCGATCACCGCCGCCTTGGTCGTGCCGTAGGCGAAACGGTTCGGCACGCCCTTCACGCTGGAGGCGGCCGACGCCATGTTGACGATGCTGCCGTGGCCGCGCGCCAGCATGCCGGGCAGTACCGCCTTGCACAACCGGAACATTGAATCGACGTTGACCGAGAGCGAACGTCTCCACGCATTTTCGTCCGTGTCGAGAATGGTGCCGGCGTGAACCCAACCGGCGCAGTTGAACAGCACGTCGATCACGGGATTGGCATTCACCATCGCCGCGATTTGCGCCGGGTCGGTGACGTCGAGCGTCGCGGTGTGGATCGCACCATTTTCCGCGGCCAGCGATTGGAGTGCCGCCGCATCGACATCGGTGGCCAGCACCTGCGCGCCTTCGCGCGCGAACGCCAGCGCGGTCGCGCGACCGATCCCCGCGCCGGCAGCGGTGAGCAGGCAACGCTTGCCCTCGAGCCGCGCGCTCACGCGGGTGCACCGGGCACTGGCGCTGCGGCGTCGATGATCCCGGCTCCGCGCAGCCTCGGCCAGATGCGGGCAGGCAGACGCTGGCTGCTGCGCGCGAGCGCGCTCTC
>JAGWZT010000041.1 GCA_018971925.1 Lysobacteraceae bacterium
GTCCCGGATGATGAAGATCGGTTCGCGCCTGCGCAGATCCTGCAAAACTTCCCGTGGATGCGGCGGCATCGCGAGTGCGGGTTCACGGGTCATGCCTTGCCTTCCCTTGCGGTTTGCTGCGCCAGCGCCCACGCCACGTGTTCGCGCACCAGAGGCGAGGGGTCGCCGGCGCGCGACTTCAGCGCTTCCATCACTTCGGATGTGTGTGGCGCGTTGCCCAGTGCCACCGCGACGTTGCGTGAAAAACCCTCGAAGCCCGCGCGGCGGATCGGCATGCCTTCGGTGCGCTTCAGGAACTCGGCTTCAGTCCAGGCGAACAGGTCGGCCAGCTTCGCGTGGTCCAGGCCGTGGCGCGGCGCGAAATCTTCCTCGCCCGTGGGCTGCGCGAATTTGTTCCACGGGCATACCAATTGGCAATCGTCGCAGCCGAACACGCGATTGCCCATCAGCGGGCGCAGTTCCTCGGGAATCGCTTCCCGCGATTCGATCGTGAGGTAGGAGATGCAGCGGCGCGCATCGAGTTGATAAGGGCCGGTGATGGCTTGCGTCGGGCACACGTCGATGCAGCGGGTGCAGGTTCCGCAGTGCGCGCTGGAAGGTGCATCGACCGGCAATGGCAGGTCGGTGTAAAGCTCGCCGAGGAAAAACCACGAGCCGGCGTCGCGGTCCAGCGCCAGGGTGTGCTTGCCGATCCAGCCGAGCCCCGCGTTGCGCGCCAGCGCCTTTTCCAGTACCGGTGCCGAATCGGTGAAGGCGCGGCAGCCGAACGGGCCGGTTTCGGTGGCGATGCGATCCGCGAGTTTCTGCAGGCGATTGCGGATCAACTTGTGGTAGTCGCGGCCGAGCGCGTAGCGCGAAATGTAGGCGCGTTCCCCGTCGCCCAGCGTGCGCCACGCCGCGGTCGCGTCGATGCCGCCCGGCAGATAATTCATGCGCGTGGAAATCACCCGCACCGTGCCCGGTTGCAGTTCCTGCGGACGGCTGCGCCTGGTGCCGTGATGCTGCATGTAATCCATCGTGCCGTGGCGGCCCTGGCGCAACCATTCCTGCAGGCGCGCTTCGTCCTCGCGCAGATCGACGCCGGTGATGCCTACCTTGGCAAAACCGAGTTCCGCGCCCCACGCCTTGATGCGTTTCGCGAGTGACGCAAAATCGACGTTGATGGCTGCGCTGCCGGAATCCATGCACGCATTGTAGGATCACGCGATGGCCGCCCCCGACCCACAGTTCGCGCTTTACACCGCCGCGCAGGTGCGCGCGCTCGATCGGGCCGCGATCGCCGGAGGCATTGTCGGCATCGAATTGATGGAACGCGCGGCGCGCGCGGCACTCGATGCCTTGCGTCGCCGCTGGCCGCAGGCGCAGGCGCTGTGCGTCGCGTGCGGCCCCGGCAACAACGGCGGCGATGGGTTTCTGCTGGCCGCCCTGGCTTGCATGGAGGGCATGCGGACGCACGTCATCGCCACGAGTGACCATGCGACCGGTGACGCCGCGCTCGCGCGTGAACGTTGCCTGCGCGAAGGCGGGCAGGTGGCGCCTGCGGCAGCATCGTTGCCGGAGGCCGACGTGTACGTGGATGCATTGTTCGGTTCCGGCCTGAATCGCGCACCCTCCGGCGACGCGGCGAAACTGATCGCGGCCTTGAACGCGCAATCTCGCCCGGTGTTGGCGCTGGACGTGCCCAGCGGACTGGGTTCCGATACGGGCGTCGCGTTCGATCCTTGCGTGCGCGCGGCGGCAACCGTGTGTTTCGTCGGCTGGAAACGCGGATTGTTCACGGCCCGGGGCGCCGATCAATGCGGTGAACGCACCCTTGCCACGCTGGACATTCCCGCGCATGGGTATTCGCAGGTGCCGCCCGACGCCACGCTGCTTGTGCCGCGCGCGTTGCCGCCGCGTCCACGCGACAGCCACAAGGGCCGCCAGGGCCACGTGCTGGCGATCGGCGGCGACCTCGGTGCGGGTGGCGCGGTGCGCATGTGCGGCGAGGCCGCGGCGCGCGTCGGCGCAGGACTGGTCAGCATCGCCACCCGCGAAGCCAATGTTGGCGCGATCCTCTCCGCGCGCCCGGAACTGATGCCGCAGGGCGTGCACGTGCCGCGCAACCTGGAGCCGCTGCTGGCGCGTGCAGGCGTGCTCGCGGTGGGGCCGGGCCTGGGGCAGGACGAATGGGGCCGTGGTTTGTGGAATGCCGCGCTGGATGCCGGCAAGCCGCTGGTGCTGGATGCCGACGGTTTGAATTTGCTTGCCACGGCGCCACGCGCACTGCCTCCGGCGTGTGTGTTGACGCCGCATCCGGGCGAGGCCGCCCGTCTGCTGGGAATTGCGATCACGGAAATCCAGGCTGATCGCTTTGCAGCAGCTCGCACCCTTGCGCAAAAATATCGCGCCGTGGTCGTGCTGAAGGGCGCAGGGAGCCTGATTGCCGATCCCGACGGCCGGGTTGCCGTGTGTCCCTGGGGCAACCCTGGCATGGCCTCGGGGGGCATGGGCGACGTACTTACCGGCGCGGTCGCGGGGCTGCTCGCACAGGGACTTGGCGTTTGGGATGCAGCCTCCCTCGGCGTCGGCCTGCATGCGCGTGCGGGCGATCTTGCCGCGCGCGCGGGCGAGCGCGGGTTGCTGGCTTCCGATCTTTTTCCGTATCTGCGTGCGTTGGTGAATGGCCGTGCCTGACTTCGCTCGAACCCTTGCAATGTCGTTGCCGGACGAGGCCGCAACGATGGCGCTGGCGCGGAGCCTCGCACCCGTGCTGCTGAACGGCGGTGTGGTGTACCTGCGCGGCGAACTCGGCGCAGGCAAAACGACGTTTGCGCGTGCGCTGCTGCGGGCGATGGGTGTGGGCGAGCGGGTCAAGAGCCCGACCTACAGCCTGCTCGAACGCTACACGGTCAATGGCCGCGATGCGTTCCATCTCGATCTGTACAGGATATCCAACGCCGGCGAGCTGGAATGGCTGGGCCTGGACGAGCTGGACGCGCCGGAGAAGATCGTTCTGGTCGAATGGCCCGAGCGTGGCCGCGGCGCGTTGCCGAAACCGGACCTGGAAATCGCCCTTGAGCACGAAGGACGGGGACGCAGCGCCTGCCTGAGCGCAGGGTCCGCGCGGGCCAGCGGCTGGCTCGACGGCATTCAAGCCGTGGCGGGCCGGGCTGGAAAATAACCGGTACTTGGCGCAACTTCATCAACCGACCTCGATAAAACGGCTGCAGCCATCGGATAACAAAGGGAAAAATACTTGCAATCCGGCGCGGCTTGCGGTTGAATTCGTCCCCATGAGGGGGAGCCCGCGTCCACTGCTGTCGTTTTTCTTGTTCGCCTGCGGGGCGCTGGCCTGCGCGGCAGGTGCGGCAGCGGCGTCGGCGAACGCTTCCAGCACCGTGAAGGCGGTGCGCATCTGGGGCGGCCCCGATTCCACGCGGGTGATCTTCGAATTGTCCGGTCCGGTGGACTACCAGTTGTTCCAGTTGAGCAGCCCCGACCGGGTGGTGCTGGATCTGGACAACGGCGTCTTCGGCAACGGCGTGGGCGCCAAGCCCGGCAAGGGCGCGGTGAAGGACATGCGCATCGGCCGCTTCCAGGGCAAGGCGCGCATCGTGCTCGACCTCGACAAGGCCGCGCATCCCAAGAGCTTCCTGTTGAACCCCACCGCACAGTACGGCTACCGGCTGGTGGTGGAATTGGGCACGCCCGACACCAAGCCTTCGAAGATCGTCAAGACGATCGACAGCGACATCGCGGAAGGCAAGCCGCGTCCGGTGGTGATTGCGGTGGACGCAGGCCATGGCGGCGATGATCCCGGCGCGCGCGGCAAGGGCGGCACGCTGGAAAAAATCGTGACCCTGGAAATCGCCAGGGATCTGGCCAAGTTGATCGATGCACAGCCGGGCATGCACGCGGTGTTGACCCGCAGCGGCGATTATTTCGTGCCGCTCAAGCAGCGCTTCCAGATCGCGCGCGAACACAAGGCCGACCTGTTCGTGTCGATCCACGCCAACTCCTGTCCGGATTTCTGCGATGCGCGCGGCGCCTCGGTATGGGTGCTCTCCACCCACGGCAAGCAGAGCGAGGCCGGCAAGTGGCTGGCGAAGAGCGAAAACGCGTCCGACCTGATCGGTGGCGTGTCGCTGGACGACAAGAACCACATGCTCGCCTCGGTGCTGCTGGACCTGTCGCAGGGCGCCAGCATGCACGCGGCGCATGAAGTCGGCGGCGACGTGCTGACCGCGCTGGGCAAGGTCGGGCCGCTCTACCGCGACACCGTGCAGGGCGCCAATTTCGTGGTGCTGCGTTCCCCGGACGTGCCATCCATCCTGGTCGAAACGGCCTTCATCAGCAACCGCCAGGATGAAAACCGCCTGGACAGCAGCAAGGATCGCCAGCGGTTGGCCAAGGGCATCCTCACCGGCGTCCAGCAGTATTTCGAAACCACGCCACCGCCGGGCACGTGGTTTGCGATGGAACGCAACAAGCGACTGCATCTCACCGCCAGCGCCGCGCCCGAAGTCGCCACCAACGCCGATACGGCCAAGGCGGCCGAGGTGGTCAGCGCGGACGCGCCGCAACTGGCTTCCGCCGCCAAAGCGCCGGATTCCGATGATCCGTTCCAGGACGTGCACAAGGTCGCGCGTGGCGAGACGCTGTCCGGGATCGCCCGCCAATACGGCGTCAGCATGAATTCCTTGCGTTCGGTGAATTCCAGCAAGATCCAGGCGGGCGGGGGCATCCAGGTGGGGCAAGTGCTGCTTATTCCAAGTTCCTGAGCATTTGGGCCGCTTTGACAGCCGATCCGCGTCACAAGATAATGTGCGGCTCACTGCTCTCGTATTGCAGGTTGGCAGCAGATGGCTTGCCCGAATAGCTCAGCTGGTCGGGCGTTCGGCGTTTGCGACAGTCCAGTGGACTGACGCGACGAATGCGAGGAGGAGGCATGGATGCCGACTGGAAGGCGCTCCACGGATGGAGACGAAGCGACAATTCAAAACTTGCCCGAATAGCTCAGCTGGTTAGAGCACTAGACTGTTAATCTGGGGGTCCTTGGTTCGAGTCCAAGTTCGGGCGCCAATTGTGGGTCTGCTAACGCGGCGCCAAATGGCCGCGCGTTAGCAGAGCCTGGGCCGGCGGTTTTCCGCCGGCCTTTTTCGTCGCGGTGTTCCTGTGCCATCGTTCACATGGCGAGCACGCGGTTTCCACGCATACTTGCGCGCTTCGTGTCCAAACGCGGGAATCCTCGTGGATCCAGTTCCGTTTGCGTTGAATCCACCGGTCGGCATCAGCGGAATGGCCGTCTATCTGCCCCCGTACCGGGTCGATCTGGAACGCTGGTGCGAATGGACGGGCAACGATCCGGCCAAAACGCGCGCGGTGGTGGGCCACGCGTTCCGGATGCCGGGTTCCGATCAGAACGTCTATACGCTGGCTGCGAACGCGGTGCTGCGGCTGATCGTGCAATACGACATCGATCCGCGTCGCGTCGGTTATCTCGCGTTCGGCACCGAATCCAGCATCGACAATGCGGCGGGCGCGGTGATCGTGCGCGGGCTCGTGGATGCCGCGCTGGTGGCGGAAGGCAAACCGGCACTGGCGCGCGATTGTGAAGTGCCGGAATTCAAGCACGCGTGCCTCGGCGGTGTGTATGCGCTGAAAGGCGGTTTGCGTTACCTCGCCTGCGACGGCCGCGACCGGCAAGCGATCGTGGTGAGCGCCGACATCGCCGAGTACGCGCGTGGCAGCAGTGGTGAACCGACCCAGGGCGCGGGCGCGGTGGCGATGCTGCTTGAGACATCTCCACGTTTGCTGGAACTGGATCTCGCGATGGCCGGCAGCGCGTCGGAATATCGCGGGCTGGATTTCCGCAAGCCGTTCCTGCGTTTCGCGGGCCAGACGCCCGGCACACACGGGCATCTGAGCGACCTGCCGGTGTTCAACGGCAAGTATTCGACCGACTGCTACACCGATGCAACGCTGCGCGCGCTGGATGCGATGTTCGCGCGACGTGGAGGTTTGCGCACCGCGTATCTGCGCGGATTGGCCGCCGCGTTCATGCACCGGCCGTATCACCGCATGCCGCGCAACGCGTGGGCGATGGCGTACCTCGCGGCGTTGGGCCACGACGCGGCGCAGGGTGATGGCGACGCCGCACGGGAACTGGACGGCTATTGCGCGGCTGCGGGCGTGTCGCGTGACGACGCGATGCGCGAGTGGCACCACGGCGTCGACGGTTGCGAGGGAGATGCATTGCCCGTGGACGCGTATCCGGTGACGTCGGCGGTGCTCAAGGTGTTTCGCAAGAGCGACGCCTACGAACACGTGGTGGAGGGCACGTTGCAAACGGGTTCCGACGCAATGATGGAATTCGGCAATCTCTACACCGCGGCGCTGCCGGCGTGGCTGGCGGCGGGTCTGGACGATGCCGCTGCACGCGATGTCGAACTGGATGGGCGCGATCTGCTGGTGCTCGGCTACGGCAGCGGCGACGCGGCTGAAGCCATTCCCGCGCGGGTGGCGCCCGGCTGGCGCGACACGGCCCGTGCGATTCGTTTCCACGCTGTCTTGGCGGGCGCGGTGGATCTCGATGAAGCCGGATACGGCGCGTTGCACGACAGCGCCGCGAGTGTTGGCGTGCAGCGCAGCAACGCGGGCTTGGTCGTCGACCGCATCGGCACGCGCAACGAGCACGCGTTCCAGGATTACGGTGTCGCGTATTACCGGTACCTGGGTCAGCCATAGTCTTGCGATCGATCGCTGATCGCTGCGCTTCCGTATCTGAAGTTGGGCTTCTCCCGATGAAGCCGGGCTCAGCCCAACCTACAAATCGTGCCGTGAGTAGGTTGGGCTGAGCTTCGCGAAGCCCAACACGGGCATTTATGTCGGCGGTGGGCTTCATTGCATTCAGCCCAACCTACGCGCCTGGATCGGAACATGTCACGGAATTCCGGCAAGGCACGTCTGCAAGTGCGCTGCATCCGCGCTTGCCAACCGCACGCGCCCGGAGTTGGAGACGACTACCGCCTTGCCTGCGCGTGCGTTCGCGTGGCAAATCGTGAAGCTCGCGTTGCTGCCGCCCGCGCCGCCATTCGGATGGAAGGCGAGCTGCCCGCGCCCCGCACTGGTGATCACGCGCGTACCCACCGGCATAGGGGCCTGCGCCGCGATCAACGGCGCGTTCGTGTCCGGTTGCCCGTCGTGATCGGAATCCAATGCGATGAGCCACCCATGCTGCCAGTCGTCGCCCGGGTTGCATTGGCGGCCATCGCGACTCGGGCAGACCAGCACGCGCGTGTTGCGCATGATCGCGGCCGAGCGTGCATGCCGCAGCGTGTTGGCGACCGCCGCTTCGGTGCTTGCATCGCGCGTGCGTGCCAGCAGGCCGCCCATGGCCGGCGCGCCGATCATCGCCAGAATGCCGGCAATCGCAAGCGTCACCAGCAATTCCGTCAAGGTGAACCCATTCACCGCACGCTCGTGATGAGCCATGTCCGTTCCCTCCGTGACGATGGGAACAGTCTGCGCAGTCGACGCGATGGCCTGTAGCGGCCGCGTGCATCGGTGCACGTCAGACAATGCTGACAAGGGTTGTCAGCAGGGCAAACGTATAATGCCGGGATGGATGCAAGCCGTTCTCCGCAATACGACAATGAACGTTTCGAACTGGTCGCGCCATACCAGCCGGCGGGCGACCAGCCGCAGGCGATCGCGAAACTGATCGAGGGCTTCGATGCGGGCCTTGCGGCGCAGACGCTGCTGGGCGTCACCGGTTCGGGCAAGACGTTCACGATCGCCAACGTGGTGCAGGCGGTGCAACGCCCGACGCTGGTGCTGGCGCCCAACAAGACCCTGGCCGCGCAGTTGTACGGCGAGTTCAGGCAGTTCTTCCCGCACAACGCGGTCGAATACTTCGTCAGCTATTACGACTACTACCAGCCTGAAGCGTACGTACCGTCGTCCGACACGTACATCGAAAAGGACGCGAGCATCAACGACCACATCGAGCAGATGCGCCTGGCCGCGACCAAGGCGCTGCTCTCGCGGCGCGATGCGTTGATCGTCGGCACGGTGTCCGCAATCTACGGCCTCGGCGATCCCGAGGACTACCTGTCGCTGCGGTTGATCCTGTCGGTCGGCGACCGCGTCGACCAGCGCCAGTTGTTGCGCCAGCTGACCGAGTTGCAATACACCCGCAACGAGATGGAACTGCGACGCGGCACCTATCGCGTGCGCGGCGAGAGCCTCGACATCTTCCCGGCCGAGAGCGAGACGGAGGCGATCCGCATCGAGATGTTCGACGGCGAGGTCGAAAGGATTTCGATGTTCGACCCACTGACCGGCGACATGTTGCGCAAACTGCCGCGTTGCGTGGTGTACCCGGCCACGCATTACGCTTCGACCCGCGAGAGCGTACTCAACGCGATCGACACCATCAAGGAAGAACTGGCGCAACGCCTGGAAGTGCTGCGTGGCGCCAACAAGCTTCTGGAAGCGCAGCGGCTCGAACAGCGCACCATGTACGACATGGAGATGATGCGCGAGGTCGGTTATTGCCAGGGCATCGAGAACTATTCGCGGCACCTGACGCGGCGCCTGCCCGGCCAGCCCCCGCCCACGCTGTTCGATTACCTGCCGTCGGATGCGTTGTTGGTGGTGGACGAATCGCACGTCACGATTCCCCAGTTGGGCGCGATGTACAAGGGCGACCGCTCGCGCAAGGAAACGCTGGTGGAGTTCGGCTTCCGCCTGCCGAGCGCGCTCGACAACCGGCCATTGAAGTTCGACGAATGGGAACAGCGCGAGCCGCGCACGATCTTCGTGTCGGCGACGCCCGGTCCGTATGAATTGCGCCAATCCGGCAACAGCGTGGTGGAGCTGGTGGTGCGCCCGACCGGGTTGGTTGATCCGGAGGTCGAAGTCCGGCCGGTGCGCTCGCAGGTGGACGACGTGCTGGGAGAAATCCGCGAGCGCGTGAAAATGGGCGATCGCGTGCTGATCACGACGCTGACCAAGCGCATGGCCGAGAACCTCACCGACTTCCTGGCCGAGCAGGACGTGCGTGTGCGCTATCTGCACTCCGACATCGAGACCGTCGAACGCGTGGAAATCATCCGCGACCTGCGGCTCGGCAAGTTCGATGTGCTGGTCGGCATCAATCTGCTGCGCGAAGGCCTCGACATGCCCGAGGTTTCGCTGGTCGCGGTCCTCGACGCCGACAAGGAAGGTTTCCTGCGCTCCACCGGGTCGCTGATCCAGACCATCGGCCGTTGCGCACGCAACGTGCGCGGCAAGGCGATCCTGTACGGCGATACCGTCACGCGTTCGATGCAGGCCGCGATCGACGAGACCGATCGCCGCCGGGCGAAACAGGTCGAATACAACCTCGAGCACGGCATCACGCCGACCACCATAGTGCGCAACATCACCGACGTGATGGAAGGTGCGCGCGAGGAGCCGTCGGCACGAGGGCGCGGGCGTGGTCGCGGCAAAGGCCACGCCGCCGGGCCGCTGTCCAAGGTTGCCGAAGACGCTGCGGACTATTCCGTGCTCGACGCGCACGCCGCCGCGGCGCTCATCCGGAAACTGGAAACCCGCATGTACAGGCACGCGCAGGATCTGGAATTCGAGGAAGCCGCGCGCCTGCGCGATGAAATCCACCGGGTGCGCGAACAGGCCCTGATGTCGTAGGAGGGCCGGAAGGCCCGATCCAGAACCGGTTGCCGCGCACCTTCGCGACGACACCAACCAAACGGTACAGCGCCATGTCGGACATCACGGTCATCGGCAGCTACATCTCACCCTACGTGCGCAAGGTGCTGGTGTTCCTCGAAACCAAGGGAATCGAGTACGACATCGACCCGATCGCGCCGTTCGTCGGCAATGAAGCATTCGCGCGCTTGAGTCCGCTCAAGCGCGTGCCGGTGCTGCTCGCCGGCGATCTGGTGCTCAATGATTCCTCGGTGATCTGCCAGTACCTCGAGGACAGGTTTCCCGAGCCGTCGCTGTATCCGCACGATATCGCCCAACGCGCGCGGGCGCGATGGATCGAGGAGTACGCCGACACGCGGCTGGCGGA
>JAGWZT010000474.1 GCA_018971925.1 Lysobacteraceae bacterium
TCCACCGAATCGGTATCCATCGCTGCCATGGCCGATGAATCCCGTCATTGGTACGGAATCCAGTTCCACCCCGAAGTCACGCACACCGAACACGGCATGGCGATCCTGCGCCACTTCGTGATCGACATCTGCGGTTGCGCCAAGCTGTGGACGCCCGCGCACATCATCGACGATGCGGTCGCGCAGGTGCGGGAGACTGTCGGCAACGACAAGGTGCTGCTGGGGCTTTCCGGCGGCGTCGATTCATCCGTGGTTGCGGCGCTGCTGGAAAAGGCGATCGGCGACCAGCTGACATGCGTGTTCGTGGATACCGGCCTGCTGCGCGCGGGCGAGGGCGACCAGGTGATGGACACCATGGCGCGCCACATGGGCGTGCGCGTGATCCGCATCGATGCGTCGGAGCGATTCTTCGGCGCACTGGCTGGCGTCGCGGATCCCGAGGCGAAGCGCAAGGTCATCGGCAGGTTGTTTGTCGAAGTTTTCGATGAAGAGGCGCGGAAGCTGCAAGGCGTGAAATGGCTGGCGCAGGGCACGATCTACCCGGACGTGATCGAATCGGCGGCCGGCAAGACCGGCAAGGCGCACGTGATCAAGAGCCACCACAACGTCGGTGGCCTGCCCGAGAAGATGAACCTCAAACTGCTCGAACCGCTGCGGGAGCTGTTCAAGGACGAAGTACGACGGATCGGCGTCGAACTCGGTCTGCCGCGCGAGATGGTTTATCGGCATCCGTTTCCAGGCCCGGGGCTTGGTGTGCGCATCCTCGGCGAAGTGAAACGCGAGTACGCGGAAGTCCTGAAACAAGCCGACCGCATTTTCATCGAGGAACTGCGCGCCGCCGATCTGTACGACCAGGTCAGCCAGGCCTTCGCGGTATTCCTGCCAGTGAAGTCGGTTGGCGTGGTCGGCGACGGCCGCGCCTACGAATGGGTGATCGCGCTACGCGCGGTCGAAACGGTCGACTTCATGACCGCGCACTGGGCACACCTGCCGTACGAATTCCTTGGCCGGGTTTCCGGCCGTATCGTCAACGAGTTGCAGGGTATTTCTCGCGTCGTCTATGACATAAGCGGCAAGCCGCCGGCCACCATCGAATGGGAGTGAGCTGGCCGCTCATCCGGCGGCGGCGGCACTTCGCTTCGGCCGTCGCACGACCCTGATCCTGCCGCTGTTTCCGCCGCCGCACAGGAACTGGCCGTCGCTGTCGGTTTCCAGCCCTGACACGATCTTGCCGTCAGGCATGTCCAGCTGTTCCAGGACCTCGCCGGTTTCAGGGTCGATCCGCCGCAAGTCTCCCTTTTCTTCTTCCCAGGTGCCGTGCCAGAGCTCGCCGTCGACCCAGGTAACGCCGGTGACGAAACGCCTGGATTCGATGGTGCGCAGGACCTTTCCGGTTTCGGGATCGATCTGGTGGATCTTGCGCGCACGGTACTCGCCCACCCACAGGCAGCCCTCGGCCCAGGCGAGACCGGAATTGCCGCCTTCGCCAGGGGCGGGGATGGTGCCCAGCACACGGCCGCTTTCGGGGTCGATCTTCTGGATGCGATCCTCCGCGATCTGGAACAGATGTTTGCCATCGAAGGCGGTGCCGGCGTGCGCGGCGACGTCGATCGATCGCTGTTCCTTGCCGCTGGCAGGATCCACCGCGTTCAACTTGTCGCCGGAAGCAAACCAGATCCGCTCGCCGTCGAACGTCACGCCGTGTACCTGGCCGGCGTCCGGGAACGGGCCGTATTCACGCACGATTTCAGCCGTTGACCGCTTCATTTTTGCACCCTCGTCTTTGCCAGTCATACCGGGAACCCTGAACCATCAGTCCGGGCTTCGCACACGCGAAAGTGGATCATCCGGGTGGGGCGTGCCTTTGCCGGTTTCCAGGTATTGCTTCATGCTGATGAGGAAAGAAGCCCAGATGGTCGCGGACATC
>JAGWZT010000475.1 GCA_018971925.1 Lysobacteraceae bacterium
GTCTATCGCATTGAAGCGCGGGGCCTGTCAGCGCCACACCACGTGGCATGGCGCTGACAGGCCCGAATGCGTGCGCGACGCGCCGCCGTCTTCGGGCTGTTCGCGCACCGGCTCGGGCGCCACATTGCCGGGCTCGACGTGCGCAGGTTCGGGCAGCGGCGTCAGTGGCCGTTCGAGCGCAAGGTCCAGCACCTGGTCGATCCAGCGCACGGGATGGATGGTCAACGCGTCGGTGATGTTCTTCGGAATCTCGGCGAGGTCCTTCTTGTTCTCCTCGGGGATGATCACCTTGGTGATGCCGCCGCGATGCGCCGCCAGCAATTTTTCCTTGAGGCCACCGATGGGCAGCACGCGGCCGCGCAGCGTGATCTCGCCGGTCATGGCGATCTCCGAGCGCACAGGGTTCTTCGTCAACGCCGACACCAGCGCGGTGCACATCGCGATGCCGGCGCTTGGACCGTCCTTGGGCGTCGCGCCTTCCGGCACGTGCACGTGGATGTCGTACTTGTCGTGGAAATCCGGCTCGATGCCGAGCCGCTGGCTGCGCGCGCGCACCACCGACTGCGCGGCCTGGATGGATTCCTTCATCACGTCGCCGAGCTGGCCGGTCAAGGTCAGCTTGCCCTTGCCTGGCACCACGCTGGCCTCGATGCTGAGCAGTTCGCCACCGACTGAAGTCCACGCGAGCCCGGTCACCAGGCCTACCTCGTTCTGCTGTTCGCGGCGGCCAAAATCGTGACGACGCACGCCGAGATACTTGTCGAGGTTCTTCGAATCGACCTTCAGCGCGGCAGGCGCGCGCTTCTTCGCCACCGTTTTGCCCTTGGCAGGGGCGGCTTCGGCGGCCTTCTTCGCCGGCTTGTCGGCTTCGGCCAACGTCAGTTCCTTGACCACCTTGCGGCAAATCTTCGCGAGTTCGCGCTCCAGGTTGCGCACGCCCGATTCGCGCGTGTAATAACGGATGATGTCGCGCAGCGACCCTTCGGTCACCGACAACTCGTTCGGCTTGAGCCCCGCGGCCTTGATTTGCTTGGGCAGCAGGTACTTGGTGGCAATCGCGACCTTCTCGTCTTCGGTGTAACCCGGGATTCGGATGACTTCCATGCGGTCCAGCAGCGGGCCGGGGATGTTCATCGAGTTCGCGGTGGCAATCCACATCACCTCGGAAAGATCGAAATCCACTTCCAGATAATGATCGTTGAAGGCGTGGTTCTGCTCGGGGTCGAGCACTTCCAGCAGCGCCGCCGACGGGTCGCCGCGGAAATCCATCGCCATCTTGTCGATCTCGTCCAGCATGAACATCGGGTTCCTGGTCCCGACCTTGGACATGTTCTGGATGATGCGACCCGGCAACGAACCGATGTAGGTGCGTCGATGGCCACGAATCTCGGCTTCGTCGCGCACGCCGCCGAGGCTCTGGCGCACGAACTTGCGGTTGGTCGCGCGCGCGATCGAATGGCCCAGCGAGGTCTTGCCCACGCCCGGCGGCCCCACGAGGCACAGGATCGGTCCCTTGATCTTGTTCACGCGCTGCTGCACCGCAAGGTATTCGAGGATGCGTTCCTTGACCTTCTCCAGCCCGTAGTGGTCCTCGTCCAGCACCTGCTCGGCCATGCGCAGGTCCTTGCGCACCTTGCTGCGCTTCTTCCACGGCACGCCGGTGAGCCAGTCGAGGTAGTTGCGCACGACGGTGGCCTCGGCCGACATCGGCGGCATGTGCTTCAACTTGTTGAATTCGGCCTTCGCCTTCGCGAGCACCTCTTTCGGCATGCCGGCCGCATCGATCTTCTTTTCCAGCGCGTCGATCTCGTTGCCGCCCTCCTCGATGTCGCCCAGCTCCTTCTGGATCGCCTTCATTTGCTCGTTGAGGTAGTACTCGCGCTGGGTCTTCTCCATCTGGCGCTTGACGCGCGTGCGGATGCGCTTC
>JAGWZT010000476.1 GCA_018971925.1 Lysobacteraceae bacterium
GAGCGGGTGAAGGGAATCGAACCCTCGTCAGTAGCTTGGGAAGCTACAGCTCTGCCATTGAGCTACACCCGCGCCGGAGGCAGGATGGTAACGACGCGCGCGGCGGCCACGCAACGACCACCGAACGCCGGCTAAACGTTTTCTTAGGCCACGCTTAGGATACTGACCGCAGCAGGCGCGCATTCAGCGCCACGGGATTGAGATGCGCATGTCGGGCGAAGGGCGCCGCACCGACGCCATCCATACGCGCCCGGTTTTTGCCACGGGGGTTTCCCATGTACCGCTTCCGACTTTCGCGTCAGCTGCTGGTCGCCACCGGCATTTGCGCCTTGCTGCTCGGCGCGGCCACGGTCCAGGCCCAGCAATACGACAACTCGCAGCCCTACGATCAATCGCAAGCGTACGACAATTCCGACCAGGCACCCGGGCGCGTCGCGCGGCTCGCTTACCTTTCCGGCCAGGTGCAGTTCGCGCCGGCTGGGGAAAGCGACTGGGGATCGGTCGAAGTCAACCGTCCGATGGTGATCGGCGATCGTCTGCTGACCGGCGGCGGTGGTCGCGCCGTGCTGGAACTTGGCGATGCTTCGGTCCGCATCGACAACGACAGCGCGTTCGATTTCCTCAACCTCGCCCAGGACAACGTGCAGATCGAGCTCTCGCAGGGCACGCTGAACCTGGCCGTGCGCCAGCTTGCGCAGGGCGAAAATTTCGAAGTGGATACGCCCACCGTGGCGTTCGTAGCCTCGACGCCGGGCAGCTATCGCATCGACGATGACCCCTCCGGTACGGGCAGCATGGTCACGGTGTTCCAGGGCTCCGGCACGGTGTATGGCGAGAACGGCGTGAGCCGGCAAGTCGCGGCGGGAACGTCCTACCGCTTCAATGATTCGACGCTCGCCAGTGTCGACGCCAACGGACTGCCACAATCCGACGACTTCGATCGCTTTTGCGAAGCACGCGACGCGAACTACAACCGTTACGCGCAGCAGGAACAACAATACGTTCCGCCCGACATGATCGGCAGCGACGACCTTGACCAGTACGGCCAATGGAACGACGTGCCGGAATACGGCAACGTCTGGTACCCAAACTCGGTCCCCTCTGGCTGGGCGCCGTACCGTAGCGGCCACTGGGCGTGGATCGACCCGTGGGGCTGGACCTGGGTGGACGACCAGCCGTGGGGCTTCGCGCCGTTCCACTATGGCCGCTGGGCCTACATCGGCAATCGCTGGGGCTGGATGCCGGGGCCGGTTGACGTGCAGCCGGTCTACGCGCCGGCTCTGGTCGCCTTCATTGGTGGATCGGGCTTCTCACTTTCGATCGGCCTCGGCGGTGGCGGCCCCGTGGGCTGGTTTCCGCTCGGCCCGCGCGACGTCTACATGCCGTGGTTCCACGCTTCGCGGAACTATTTCAACAACGTCAACATCACCAACATCCGCAACGTCTACATCAACAAGACGGTGATCAACAACTACTACAACGACTACCAGGCGGGTCGCGTACCACTGCGTGGCGGACGCGGTTACGCCTACCGCAACATGCCTGGTGCGGTGACCGCGGTGCCACGCAACGTATTCACCGGCGCGCGCCCGGTGCGCCCGGCCGTATTGAAGTTGAACCACAACCAGCTCGCGCGCACGGAAGTGGCCCTGCGTCCCGGCGTCAACCCGGACCGGAACAGCCTGGGCTTGCGCCACCCGACCGGTCAACCCACGACGATCAGGGGCCGCGAGCCGTTCGCCCGCCCGGTGGTCGCGCGTCACCAGCCGCCACCACGTCCGGCCGACTTCGCCGCGCGCCAGAAAGTCATCGCCAGCCAGCATGGCCAGCCGTTGACCGCCGCGCAGATGCAGGACTTGCGCAAATCCCGTCCCGCGCCGGTCAACGATCGCGTGAAGCTGGTTCCCGCGATCGCGGGCGC
>JAGWZT010000042.1 GCA_018971925.1 Lysobacteraceae bacterium
TTGCGGGTGTTGCTGGCCGGCCTTGCAATGGTGTCGGCGTGCGGACTGCTTTCGGGTTGCGGCTACAACCAAATCCAGAAGAAAGACGAGGCGGTCAAGGCCGCGTGGTCGGAAGTGGTCAACCAGTACCAGCGGCGCGCCGACCTGGTGCCGAACCTGGTCGCGACGGTCAAGGGCTACGCCGCGCACGAGGAACAGGTGTTCCGCGAAGTCACCGATGCGCGCGCGAAGGTCGGGCAAGTCACCGTCAACGCCGACGATGCAGCGTCGCTCGCCAAATACCAGGCCGTGCAGGGCGAGTTGTCCAGCGCGTTGACGCGTCTGATGGCGGTGTCGGAAAACTATCCGAACCTGAAAGCCGACGGCTTGTTCCAGAACCTGCAGGCGCAGCTGGAGGGCACCGAGAATCGCATCACCGTGGCGCGCCATCGCTACGTCGAAGCGGTGCAGGACTACAACAGTTACATCCGCGGCTTTCCGGTCAACCTGACCGCCAAGGCGTTCGGGTACGAGGTGAAGCCGAACTTCACCGTGGAAAACGAGGCAGCGATTTCGACCGCCCCGAAGGTGGATTTCGGCAGCGCACCGGTGTCGACTCCGCCGCCTCCCGCACCCATGCCGGCTTCGAGCACGCATTGAAATACTGACATGCCCTTCGACCCCGATTCCGTTCGCACTGAGCGTCGCGGTGAAGCCGCGGAGTCGAAGTGGCGAACGGAATCCACGCTCGGGGCGAGCGGTCCCCGCATGCGTATTTTCTTCAATGCGATGGCGTGGTTGGTTTTGGCTGGCGCGTGCCTGTTCGTCTTCTCCGGCGTCGCGCGCGCCGACATTGCGGTGCCGACGCTGAAAGCGCGCGTCACCGACCTGACCGGAACGCTTACGGCGCAACAGACGCAGCAACTGGAAGCGCAACTCGCCGCACTCGAACGGCGCAAGGGCGCGCAGGTCGTGGTGTTGATGCTGCCGTCCACGCAACCCGAGGACATCGCCGATTACGCGACGCGCGTGTTCGATCAGTGGAAGATCGGGCGCAAGAACGTGGACGACGGCGTGCTGGTGGTCGTGGCCAGGGACGATCATCGCGCGATGATCGAAACCGGTTATGGCCTTGAAGGCGCGATTCCCGACGCCGCGGCTTCGCGCATCATCCGCGAATACATGTCGCCGAAGTTCCGGGTGAACGATTTCTACGGTGGCTTGAACGACGCGATCGGTGCGATGACAAAACTGATCGATGGCGAACCGTTGCCACCGCCGCTGCAGGGCCCGCAGCGCAATAGCGGTGGTGTGGCGCACGGGCAGGATTGGTTCACCGGCCTGCTGGTCGCGGGTTTCATGCTGGTGTGGGCGCGCGGAATGTTCGGCAGGTTGCCGCGGGTGCCGCGCGCGGGCGCGGTGGGTGCCTTGACCGGCGCGCTGTCGTGGCTGTTCAGCGGACTGTGGCCGCTGGGGCTGGCGTTCGGCGTGATCGGATTGGTGTTCGGTTTCGTCGGCGGCACCGGCGGCACCTTCGCGCGGCGCGGGGGCTTTGGCGGGTGGGGCGGCTTCGGAGGCGGTGGTTTCGGCGGAGGCGGCGGCTTTGGCGGGGGTGGCGGATTTTCCGGTGGCGGTGGCGGCACCGGCGGCGGCGGTGCTTCGGGGAGTTGGTGATGGATGCGATGCGATGGTTGAGGCACTGGTTCCATGCGCCCGCGAGCCGGGCGTTCCCGCCTGCCGCGATGCAGGAAATCCAGGAGGCGATCGCGCGTGGCGAGGTGAAGCACGACGGCGAGATCTGCTTCGCGGTCGAGGCGCGCCTGCCCGCGCGCTACCTGATCGGCGGGCGCCGCATCCGCGCGCGCGCGGAAAGCGTTTTCGGCGACCTCAAGGTTTGGGATACCGAACGCCGCACGGGCGTCCTGATTTACGTGTTGCTGGGCGATTACACGATCGAGATCATTCCGGATCGCGGCGTGACGGCGCGGGTGCCGGAGGGTTCATGGGAACGCATCATCGGGTTCATGAGCGAACAGTTCCGGCAGGAGCACTGGAAGGAAGGCGCGCTGGACGGCATCATCGCCACCCACAACCTGCTGGAGTTGTACCTGCCGCCGGGCCCCGGCCGCCGCAATGCATTGCCGGATGCGCCAGTGGTGTTGTGAACGCGCGGTTAGTTCGCGAGTGCCGCGCGCAATGCATCGGCGAGGGCGTCAGGCGAAGTGACCGGCGCCTGGCAAGTCAGTCCCGAACACACGTACGCGGCGCCATCATCGTGTGATGCGCGCGTCGCGAGCACGCCGGGCAGATGGGTTGCATCGGCGGGAATCAGGAACGCATCGACAGGGTCGCCGCCGGGCATGAGGCCCGCGCCGTGCAAAGCCGAATGCATGGCCGCCTGCCAATCCGCTGCACGCGCCGCGGGGCAGCGCACCACAATCTGCAGGCGCGGATGGGCGGATTCAGCCAGCGCGCGCAACAGCGTTGGGCACGCATCGGGGTAGCGGTTCAATGCACCGGCCGCGGCTTGCAGTGCACGCGAGGCGCGATCGAGATAGCGTACGTCGCCGATGAGGTGACCCAATCGCAACAGCGAACGGATGGCCATGGCGCTGCCGTTCGGCAAGGCGTCGTCCATCCAGCTTTCGTTGTGGGTCAGCGGCGTGGCGTGTTGCGGTGTCGAAAAGCGGAATGCGCCGGATGTTTCGTCGTCGAACCTGTCCAGCAATGCGTCGGCGAGCGTGATCGCCCAATCCAGGTCACGCGGCTCGAAGGCCAGTTGCATGGTTTCGATCAAGGCATCCAGGAGAAACGCATGGTCGTCGAGAAAGCCGGCGGTGCGCCAGGAGGGCTCCGCTGCATTGGCGTACAGGTGTCCGTCGATCCAGACCGCCTCGCGAAGTCCAGCCAATGCGCGGCGTGCCATGCCGGCGCAACGCGCGTCGTCCAAAAGCCGCGCGCAGCGTGCAAGGCCTGATATGGCGAGGGCGTTCCACGCCGTGAGGATCTTGTCGTCGCGCGCAGGCGGGACGCGCGTGGCGCGGGCATCGAGCAGGCGACGGCGAATGGCGTCGAGCCGGGCCGTGATTTCCGTCGGCGCCAGAGTGAAGCGATCGGCCAGCGAACTGACCGGAACAGCGCGCAGCAAGTGCCACGCGCGGCCCTCGAAGTTGGGCGGCCCATCCAGTCCGAATGCTGCCTCCGCGAGCTTGAAATCCGCATCATCCAGTGCGGCGCGTACTTCATCGCGGGTCCACAGGTAATACCTGCCTTCCTCGTGTTCGCTGTCCGCGTCGAGTGAGCTGAAAAATGCGCCGCCGGACGCGGTCATTTCGCGCGTGAGCCAATCCATGATGCCTTGCGTGACCGTCGTTGCTTCTTCCCGCAGCGCAGAGTCGGCGCCGGCGTCTGCCGCGATGCGCGCGTAGACCGGCAGCAACTGCGCGTTGTCGTACAGCATTTTTTCGAAGTGCGGGATGGTCCAGTCCGCGTCCACGCAATAGCGGAAGAACCCGCCGCCCAGGTGATCCCGCAGGCCACGCGCCGCCATGTTCGCGAGCGTGAGATGCGCCATCCGGGTCGCGCGTGGGTTCGCTCCGCCGGTATCGAGCAACCATTCCAACTCGGTCGCACGCGGAAACTTGGGTGCGCCCTTGTTGCCGCCGTGCTGGTCATCGAAACGTGTGGCGATGCGCTGCAGCGCGGCCGTCTGCACAGTGGTGGGCTCAACCGGGTGCTCCGGAGAGCCGGCATGCGCGTGCTGCAGCCAATCGCGCAGTTGCCCGGCTTGCCCGCGAAGCTCCGCCCGATGGTTGTCGAAGTATTCGCGCACGCGTTGCAGCACTTCCGGAAAACCCGGCAACCCATGCCGCGGTGCCGGAGGAAAGTACGTGCCGATGTAGAACGGCGAGAGATCCTGCGGATCGAGGAATGCCGTCAACGGCCACCCGCCGCCGCGACCGCTGAGCGCCTGATGTGCCAGTTGGAACACCCGGTCGATGTCGGGCCGTTCCTCGCGATCGAGCTTGATGTTCACGAACGCGCGGTTCATCGCGGCGGCGATGCCGGGATTTTCGAAACATTCGTGCGCCATCACGTGACACCAGTGGCAGGCGCTGTAGCCGATCGAAAGCAGGATCGGTGTGTCGGTTGCGCGCGCATGCACCAGCGCCGCATCGTCCCAAGGCTGCCAGTTGACAGGATTGCCGGCGTGCTGGCGGAGGTAAGGGCTGGATGCGTCGCCCAGCCGATTGCGCGCGATGTCGTCGTTGCTCATGCCGCCATGCTAACAACCCCGGGAGGCTGTAATCGCGGATCGCTTGGCGGCACACGTACGGTTCCGATATTGTGCGGAGTCGATTTTCCGGAAAGTCATCGTGAACCAGCCAGTCGAATACCCCGCGTTGTATCTGAAACGTGGCGAGGACGCGCGCCTGCGCGCCGGGCACCTGTGGGTGTTTTCGAACGAAGTTGACGTGGCGCGTTCGCCGTTGGCCGATTTCCAGCCGGGCGAGCCGTGCGTCGTTGTCGCCGCCAACGGCAAGCCCATTGGCGTTGGCTACGTCAATCCGCGTTCGCTGATCTGCGCACGGTTGGTGGCGCGCGGAGTGGAGCACGCGCTTGATGCGCCGCTGCTGACGCACCGCTTGCAGGTGGCGCTGGCGTTGCGCGAACGCCTGTACGCCGAACCGTATTACCGCCTGTTGTATGGCGAATCGGACGGTGTACCGGGCCTGACGCTGGACCGTTTCGATGACGTGGTCGTCGCGCAGGCCACCACGGCCGGCATCGAACGCCTGAAACCGCAGGTCGAAGCCGCGGTGAAAAAGGTGATCAAGCCGCGCGCACTGATCTGGAAGAACGACGCAGGGGTCCGCGCGCTGGAAGGCTTGATGGAATACGCGGACGTCGGCTTCGGCGATCCGCCCGGTGCACTGCAGGTGCGCGAGGGTGGCATGGAATTCGCGGTGGATGCGATCGGTGGCCAGAAGACGGGTTGGTTCTACGACCAACGCGCCAACCGCGATGCGTTGGCACCATACGTCAAGGGCGCGCGGGTGCTGGACATGTTCGCCTACCTCGGCGCTTGGGGCCTGCGCGCGGCGGCGATGGGCGCGAAGGAAGTCGCGTGCGTGGACGCGTCGGCGTCGGCGGTGAAGCTGATCGGAGAGAACGCGGCACGCAACGGGCTGGCCGATCGCGTACGCGCCGAGCGTGCGGATGCATTCGATTTCCTGAAGGACCTGCGTGAGCGCCGCGAACACTTCGACGTGGTGATCCTCGATCCACCCGCGTTCGTCAAGCGCAGGAAGGATCTGAAGGAAGGCGCGCTGGCGTATCGCCGGATCAACGAATTGGCGATGCAGGTGCTGGCGCGCGACGGCATCCTGTTGACCTGTTCGTGCTCGTACCACATGCCGCGTGCGGCGCTGCTCGATGCAGTGCAGAAAGACGCGCGCCACCTTGACCGCGGCGCGCAGGTGTTGCAGTCGTTGCAACAGGCACCCGATCACCCCGTGCACCCGGCGATCCCGGAAACCGATTACCTGAAAGGGTTTGTCTGCCGGGTGCTGCCCGCTACGTAACGTGGCGCCCATCCGTCACGTGGGGAACGGGTGCTTTATGATCGCAAGCTTCGGCATGGCTGCCGCAATCCACAGCACTCTTCATGTTGATCGTCGGAATCGAAGGCAAGCAGCTCGCCGCACACGAACGCGCCCGCCTGCTGGCGCCCGAAGTGAGCGGCGCGATCCTGTTCACCCGCAACTACGAAAGCCGCGGGCAACTGGCGCGGCTGGTCGCGTCCATCCGCGAATTGCGCGGCGATAATTTCGTGTTGAGCGTGGATCACGAAGGCGGCCCCGTACAGCGATTCCGCGAAGGGTTCACGCGCTTGCCGCCGCTGGCGCGCATCGGCGCGCTGTATCGGCGTGATCGCGCTGCCGGCATTGCGATGGCGGAGCAGCACGCGATCGTGATGGCCAGCGAAGTGCGCGCCTGCGACATCGATATTTCGTTCGCGCCGGTGGTCGATCTCGCGCGCGGCAACCGCGTCATCGCGGAGCGCGCGTTCGACCCGGACCCGCAGATCGTGGCCGAACTGGCCGCGGGTTACGTGCGGGGCATGCGCCTGGCCGGCATGGCGGCGACCGTGAAGCATTACCCGGGCCACGGCTCGGTTCCCGAAGACACGCACCTCGAGGCCGCGATCGATCCTCGCCCGTTGAGCGCCATCCGCGAGAGCGACTTGGTTCCATTTGTCGAAGGGTTCGCGGCCGGCGCCGAAGCGGTGATGGTTGCGCATGTCACCTATCCGGCGGTCGACGCGCTGGCAGCGGGTTATTCAAAAATCTGGATCAATGGCGTGTTGCGCGGCGAGATGGGATATCGCGGCGTGGTGTTCAGCGACGACGTGGGCATGGCTGCGGCGGAATCGGCGGGCGGCATCGGCGAACGCGTGATCGCGCATCTCGATGCCGGTTGCGATCTGGTACTGGTATGTCATCCGTCGATGGTGGACGCGGCGATCGAGTCCGTGCGCTGCCGCGCGCCGTGCGCCCAGGAAAAAATCGCGACACTGCGCGGCACGGTGGCGCCCGACTGGGATTCCCTGTCGACCGATCCGCAACACGCGCGTTACGTGGCGGCGCTGGCGACCCTGGCCGCGCCGGAAACGGTCCGCGCATGAGCGCGGTCGAACATCCGCTGGCGGTCGCGTTGCCGCGCGCCGAACGTCTCCACGACCACGCAACGCTGGAAGCCGCGATCGCGCGCATGGGGAAGGCCATCGCCGACACGCTGGGAGGCGAGCGTGCGGTGTTCCTGACCGTGATGAACGGCGGGATGTTTTTCGCCGCGCCCCTTGCGCTGGCCATCGGTTGCGACCTCGAATTCGATTACGTGCACGCGACCCGTTACGGCGACGCAACGGTGGGCCGCGAGATCCAATGGCGCCGCCGTCCGCAGGCGCGGCTTGCGGGACGCACGGTGATCCTCGCCGATGACATCCTGGACGAGGGCTACACCTTGGCCGCCTTGCGGGACTACTGCGCCGCGGAAGGCGCGAAGCGCGTGCTGATCGCGGTGCTGTGCGAGAAACGCCATGATCGCCGCGTGGCGGGGCTGCAAGCGGATTTCGTCGGCGTAGAGGTGCCCGACCGCTACGTGTTCGGCTACGGGCTCGACTATTTCGGGCAGGGGCGCAATCTGCCGGCCATCTACGCGTTGCCGGAGGGCGAGGCATGAACCCCGCGGCCATCGATCTGGCGGTCATCGGCGGTACCGGCGTCTACGCGTTTCCGGGGTTGCAGCACGCGCGGCGCCATCGGGTTTCAACCCGTTGGGGCGAGCCGTCCTCGGCGATCGTGGTGGGCGAAGTGGAGGGCAAGTGCGTCGCGTTCCTCGCGCGCCACGGCGAAGGTCACACCCTCGCACCGCACCGCATCAACTACCGCGCCAACATCGACGCGTTGCACGAACTCGGCGTGCGGCGCGTGGTCGGCGTGAACGCGGTGGGCGGCATCCGCGAGGACATGGGGCCGCGGGTGCTGGCGATTCCGGACCAGTTGATCGACTACACCACGGGCCGTACCTCGAGTTTCTGCGATGCCGAAGGCGAAGCAGTCCTGCATGCCGAATTCGGTGAGCCTTACACGGAATCACTGCGGCGCGGCTTGCTGGAAGCCGCGCATCGTGCGCGCATTGCAGTGGTCGCCGGTGGTTGTTACGGCACCACGCAGGGACCGCGTCTGGAAACCCGCGCAGAAATCGCGCGCATGCGCCGCGACGGCTGCGACCTGGTCGGCATGACCGGCATGCCGGAAGCCGCTTTGGCGCGCGAGCGCGGCCAGGACTACGCCTGCATCGCCGTCGTTGCCAACTGGGCGGCGGGTTGCGGTCCTGATCCGGACGCGCCGATCAGTCTCGAAGAGATCCACGCCCATCTTGCGGCGGCGACCGGGCAGGTCCCGGCGATCGTGCGTGCACTTCTCGCGGTTTGAGCGAACGGCGTCACGAAATGACGCTTGCGCGTGACAAAAACCCGGCTGATACTCAACCCCGCGGCAGGTACAGGCCGCGAAACGAATCGTTGCGAAAAGGGGTTCCGGAAATGGCAGTGGGTACGGTGAAGTGGTTCAACGACGCCAAGGGCTTCGGATTCATTACACCCGATGGCGGTGGCGCCGACGTGTTCGTGCATTTTTCCGCGATCAAGGCGCAGGGGTTCCGCAGCCTCAAGGAAGGCCAGCGCGTCAGGTTCGAGATCGTGCAGGGCCCCAAGGGCATGCAAGCTTCGGAAGTGATGCCGGAAGAGGCGCAGGCTTCGGCCGCGCCGGCCGCCTAGCCCTCATGAATCGAAGCGACCCTTGCAGAGGGTTGCTTGGAACGCCGGGCTTCGGGGCAGTTTGCCACGGATGGCTATTTGCAAGTCCGCATGTGCTGTAATCGGTTTTGCGGCCGACCGCATCATTTCGCTGCGGCGATGGATGATCGCGTGGCTACGCCGCGAATTGCAGCCGCGCCAATTCCGCATACAGACCGCCTTCGCGCAGCAGCGCGTCGTGGTTGCCGTCGGCGACGATGCGGCCTTGATCCATCACCACGATCCGATCGGCGCGTTGCACCGTCGCCAGCCGGTGCGCGATCACCAGCGTCGTGCGGTTCTTCATCAAGTTGGCCATCGCCATCTGTACGATCCGCTCGGACTCGGAATCCAGCGAGGACGTGGCTTCATCCAGGATCAAAATCGGCGGATCGCGCAGGATCGCCCGTGCGATCGCCAGCCGCTGCCGTTCGCCGCCGGACAACTTCACTCCGTTCTCTCCGATCGCCGTGGCATAGCCCTCCGGCAGGCGCCGAATGAACTCGTCCGCATAGGCGGCCTTCGCCGCCTCGACCACCTCCCGCTCGGTCGCGGACGGCTTGCCGTAGGCGATGTTATTCCGCACGGAATCATCGAACAGGACCGTGCTTTGCGAGACGATCCCGATTTGCCGGCGCAGGGATGCGAGCGTACCCTCTCGGATATCCTGCCCATCGAGCAGGATGGCGCCCTCCGTGGGATCATAAAACCGAGGCACCAAACTGACCAGCGTGCTTTTGCCCGCTCCGCTGCTGCCGACCAGAGCCACCACCTCCCCGGCCTTGACCGTCAGATCGATCCCGTCCAGCGCAGGTTTGTCCGTGCCTTCGTACCGAAACACCACCCCTTTGAACTCCACGGCCCGATTGAGGGCCGGCAGTTCCCGACGTCCTCGATCCCGCGCCTGCTCCGTGTCCAAATCCAGCACGGCGAAGACCCGCTCCGCACCGGCCAGTGCCTGCTGCACCGTATTGTTCGCCCCGGCCAGGCGCCGGATCGGGGTATAGGCCATGAACATCGCGGCCAGGAACGAAAAGAAGGCCCCCGGCGTCATGGCGCCATGGATCACCAGATAGCCGCCGTACCAAATGATGGCCGCCACTCCCACGACCCCGATCACTTCCATGTGCGACGAGGCCAGAGAGGACACTTGAATCGCCTTCATGGCTGTCCGCAGATAAGCCTTGTTGCTGCGCGCAAAGCGCTCCGTCTCGGCTTCTTCGCAGCCGAACGCCTTCACGATCCGGATGCCGGTCAACGACTCCTGCAGCGAGGAGGTCATATCCCCGACTTGTTCCTGCCCGCTCGAGGCCAAGCCCCTCAGCCGCTTCCCCATACGGACCATCGTGATCGAGGAAATCGGCACCACCACGATCGAGACGGCCGCCAGTTTCCAGTTTTGATAGAAGATCACGCCCAACATGGCCAGAAACGTCAACCCCTGCTGGAACAAATCCTTGAGCACCCCGGCGACGGCGTTGGCCATGAGGCTGACATCGTTGAAGACGCGGGACATCAGACGGCCGGAGGTATTGGCATCGTGAAAGCCGACGGGCAGCCGCATGAGATGGAGAAACAATTCCTCACGGATGTCCGCCACTGCACGCGTGCCCACATAGTTCATCAGGTAGCTTTGCCCGTAGTTGAACAGGCCCTT
>JAGWZT010000043.1 GCA_018971925.1 Lysobacteraceae bacterium
CCATGAACTGGCCGAACGGGTCCTGCTCGAGCTGCTTGATGCCGAGGCTGATGCGCTCGCGCTCGGGATCGACCGCCAAGACCACGGCGTCGACTTCATCGCCTTTCTTGAAGTTGCGGACCAGTTCCTCACCGTTGCCCTGCCAGGAAATGTCGGACAGGTGCACCAGGCCATCGATGCCGCCGTCCAGGCCAACGAAGATGCCGAAGTCGGTGATCGACTTGATCGCGCCGTGTACCTTGTCGCCCTTCTTGAACATCGCGGCGAAAGCCTCCCACGGGTTCGACTGGGTCTGCTTCATGCCCAGCGAGATGCGGCGGCGTTCCTCGTCGACATCCAGCACCATCACTTCCACTTCGTCGCCGACCTGCACCACCTTGGCCGGATTGACGTTCTTGTTGGTCCAATCCATTTCGGACACGTGCACCAGGCCTTCCACGCCCGGCTCCAGCTCGACGAAGCAGCCGTAATCGGTGACGTTGGAAACCTTGCCGAACAGGCGGGTGCCCGACGGATAGCGGCGGGTGATGCTCACCCACGGATCGTCGCCCAACTGCTTCAGGCCCAGCGACACGCGGTTGCGCTCGCGGTCGAACTTCAGCACGCGCACGTCGAGTTCATCGCCCACGTTGACGACCTCGGACGGATGCCGCACGCGTTTCCACGCCATGTCGGTGATGTGCAGCAGGCCGTCGATGCCGCCGAGGTCCACGAACGCGCCGTAGTCGGTGAGGTTCTTGACCACGCCATGCAGGATCGCGCCTTCCTGCAGCTTTTCCAGCAGCTGCTCGCGCTCCTCGGAGTGCTCGCTCTCGACCACCGCACGGCGGCTGACCACCACGTTGTTGCGCTTGCGGTCGAGCTTGATGATCTTGAATTCCAGGTCCTTGCCTTCGAGGTAGCCCGGATCGCGCACCGGACGCACGTCCACCAGCGAACCCGGCAGGAACGCGCGCACGTCGCGGATGTCGACGGTGAAGCCGCCCTTGACCTTGCCGTTGATGCGGCCGGTGATGGCTTCCTGGCCCTCGAATGCCTGCTCCAGTTCATCCCACACCATCGAGCGCTTGGCCTTCTCGCGCGACAGTTTGGTCTCGCCGAAACCGTCCTCGATCGCATCCAGTGCGACCTTGACTTCGTCGCCCAGCTGGACTTCGAGTTCACCTTCTTCGTTGCGGAACTGTTCGATCGGCACGATGCCTTCCGATTTCAGTCCGGCGTTCACCACCACCACATCGGGGCGGATTTCGACGACGGTGCCGGAAACGATGGCTCCGGGTTTCAATTTGGCCAGCGACTGGCTCTGTTCAAACAGTTCGGCAAAACTTTCGGTCATGGGGATTCCAGGTTGGGAATGGATCGCGAGGCCTGCAAGTTCCATTGATGTCGATTCCACAGGCGACGATCCGCCGGTTGGGGGATGCATCGATGCATCCGGTTGGGGAAGTGATGTCTGCAAAACCGGGCACCCTGCCGCGGTTTGCAAGCAAACGGACTCGGCCAAACCGCGCCACGTTTGCCGCCACCCGCACTTCCGTTCGGATGGCGCCGGCACATCCATGTGCCGGGTGCTGCATCAGGCTGTTTGCACGACCGCGAGCACCCGGTTCACGACCGTTGGAATCGTCTGCCCGGTGGTGTCGATCACCACGGCGTCGGCAGCCGGCCGCAACGGCGCAACCGTGCGCGACGCGTCCCGCGCGTCACGCAACTCGATCTCGTGCAAAAGGCTGGCTAGTGTAACGTCAAGTCCCTTTGCCTTCAACTGCTTATAGCGCCTTTCCGCCCGTTCGGCGGCGCTGGCGGTCAGGAACACCTTGAACGCGGCATCGGGGAAGATCACCGTGCCCATGTCGCGTCCGTCGGCCACCAGGCCGGGCGGCCTGCGGAATGCCAACTGCTTGTCCACCAAGGCTTTTCGTACCTCCGGCAGTGCCGCGATGGCCGATGCCGCCGCCCCTGCCGTTTCGGTGCGGATCGCGTCGGTCGCGTCTTCGCCATCGATGATCACCCGGGTGTCGCCGCCGTCGCCCGGGTCGCGGAATTCGATGCGTGTAGTGGCGGCACAACGTGCAACGGCCTCGGCATCGGACAGATCCAGGTCCTTCGCACCCGACGCATGGCCGATCGCGCGATAGATCGCGCCGGAATCCAGCATGTGCCAGCCCAGCCAATCCGCCGCGGCACGGGCGATGGTGCCCTTGCCGGCCCCCGATGGGCCGTCGATGGCGAGTACCGGCGCGGAATCGTTCATCGTCATCCGGCGAATTTTAGCCGATGCCAGTCCGGATCAGGCAGCGCGCACCGCCAAGCCGCAGCCGTTCGCCCGTTCGACGAAGCCCGGAAACGAGGTCGCGACATTCGCGCAATCGCGGATCATGATGCCGCCCGTCGTCATCGCACCGGCCACCGCAAACGCCATCGCGACGCGGTGGTCGCCGCGCGCATCCACCGTGCCGCCGCGCAACGCACCGCCTTCGATTGTCGCACCATCCGGCGTTTCTTCAATTCGCACGCCCAATACCCGAAGGCCCGTCGCCATGACTGCAATCCGGTCGGATTCCTTCACCCGCAATTCCCCCGCGCCGCGGATCGTGGTGACGCCTTCCGCGCAGGCGGCCGCGATGAACAATGCCGGGAATTCGTCGATCATGTCGGCGACGTGTTCAACCGGAACTTCGACCCCACACAAATGCGCATGGCGCACGACCAGATCCGCAACCGGCTCGCCGCCCGCCTCGCACCGGTTTTCTTCCAGGATGTCCGCGCCCATGGCCTGCAGCACGTGCAGCAGGCCGGTGCGGCGTTGATTCATCCCGACATTGCGCAGCACCAGTTCCGAACCCGGAACGAGGGTCGCGGCCACGATGAGGAATGCCGCCGAAGAAAAATCGGCCGGAATCTCGATATCGATCGCGCGCAATACATGGCCGCCCGACAGACTTGTCTTGCCTGGCTCGAATGCTATCGGCCAGCCGAACGCAGCAAGCATCCGTTCGGTGTAGTCGCGCGTCGGCCGCGGCTCGATGACACGGGTCTTGCCGTCCGCGTACAAACCTGCCAGTAGCACCGCCGATTTGACCTGCGCGCTGACGATGGGTGACGTGTAGTCGATGCCGCGCAACGGCTGTCTACCGTGCACGCGCAATGGTGGTGTGCCACCTTCGGCCGTTTCGATGCTTGCACCCATCGACGCCAGCGGTTCGGTCACGCGCCGCATGGGACGCTTCGACAACGACCAGTCACCTGTCAAAGTCGAATCGAATGCCTGCCCCGCCAGCACGCCGCACAGCAAGCGTATCGCGGTGCCGGAATTGCCGCAGTCGAGTGCACCATCCGGCGTACGCAAACCGTGCAAGCCGGCGCCATGCACGACGCGTTCCCCATCGGCCGGTGCTTCGATGCGTACGCCCATCTGCCCGAAGATGCGAGCGGTGGCGCGGGTATCTTCGCCTTCCAGGAACCCCGTAATGCGCGAGCTCCCCTCGGCCAGCGCGGACAGCATGATGGCGCGGTGTGAAACGGATTTGTCACCGGGTACGCGAACCCGGCCGCGCAATGCACGCGCCGGCGAACTGATCCAGTCCAACCGCACATTCAAGGCAACGCTCTCAGCAATCGGCGATTTTCGGCGCGGCTGCCCACGCTGATCCGCAACGCGCGCGGGAGGCCATAGCCACCCATCGGGCGCACGATCACACCGCGCTCGAACAGATGGCGTTCCAGCCTGTCTGCATCGCGCGGCAACATGCACAACAGGAAATTGGTCTGCGACGGCAAGCAGCGATAGCCGCGCTCCAACAGTTCTTCGCGCAACCATTCGCGTTCCGCACGATTGAAGGCGCGCGCCTTCGCCAGCCACGGCTTGTCGTCGAGCGCGGCAGCGGCGCCCGCAAGCGCCATATTGTTGACGTTGAACGATTCGCGCAAACGTTCCAGCATCGCGACTACGCTCGGCTGCGCAACCAGATAACCCACACGCACGCCTGCCAGCCCGTACGCCTTGGAAAACGTGCGCGTGACGATGAGGTTCGGATGTTTGCCCGCAAAAGTCAGCGCGGTCGTGAGTCCGGACGCATCCACGTATTCGTGATAAGCCTCGTCCACGACCACCAGCACGTTGCGCGGCACCTTGTTGAGGAACGCCGACAATGCGGAATCATCGAACCATGTGCCGGTGGGATTATTCGGATTGGCGAGGTAGACGATGCGCGTGTTGGCGCGAACCGCCCTGGCCATCGCATCGAGATCGTGTCCGTATGGCGCACTGCGATGGCTGCGCGGCAACGCAGGCACGCGGATCGCGCGCGCGCCGGACGCGGCGGTCGCGATGGGAAACACCGCGAAGCCGAACTGCGAAAAGATGATCGAGTGCTTCGCGTCCGCGAAGCATTGCGCCAGCAGCATCAACAACTCGTGCGATCCGTTGCCCAGCGCAATGCATGCGGCATCGACGCCAAGGTGTCCGGCCAATGCGCGTTTCAATGGCATGCCGCGCGGATCGGGATAACGGAATGTTTCCGCCAGCGCCGCGCGCATCGCCTTCAGCGCGCGTGGACTCGGGCCGAGCGGGTTTTCGTTGGAACCCAATTCCGCGATCGCAGCGCCAAAGCGCGATCGCAAGGTGGGCAGGTCGTGGCCCGGATCGTAGGCGCGCAATTTCGCGATGGCGGCGTTGACCAGCCGCGAGGCGTCAAACGCGGGCTCGGGTTTGCGTGAACGCGAGGAGCTAGCCATGACGACGCTTGAACTCGGCCATGAAATCGCACAAGGCCCCCACGCCTTCGATCGGCACCGCGTTGTAGAGGGAAGCACGAATGCCGCCCAGAGCACGGTGGCCTTTCAACGCAAGCAGACCGGCATTGTCGGCTTCGGCGACGAATACGGGCTCCAGCGCGGCATCGTGCAGGTTGAAGATCACGTTCATGCGGGAACGCGCCGCGGGTTCGACTCGGTTGCCGTAAAACCCGCCGGAGCCATCGATGGCCGCGTACAGTAAATCCGCCTTGGCACGATTGCGGCGTTCCATTTCCACCAGCCCACCCTGCTGCTTCAACCACTGGAAAGTCAGGCCGGCGAGGTACCAACCCCAGGTATTGGGCGTGTTCAACATCGAATCCGCGGCGGCGTATTCCGCGTAGCGGAAAATGCGCGGCAGTGGGCGCGGATGGCGTTGCAACAGATCCTCGCGCACGATCATCACCACCAGCCCGGATGGACCGATGTTCTTCTGTGCCCCCGCGTAGATCAGCCCGAATTTCGAGACATCCAGTGGGCGCGACAGGATGTCCGACGACATGTCGGCCACCAGCGGCGCGTCACCGGTATCCGGAATGTCGCGCATCTCGACACCGTGGATGGTTTCGTTGGTGGTGATGTGCACGTACGCGGCACTGGGATCGAGGTCCCAGCTCGCGCGATCCGGAATGGATCGGTATCCATTCTCCTTCGAAGTCGCGGCCACGTGCGGCGCCGCGTACAACGCGGCTTCGCTGGCCGCCTTCTCGCCCCAATGCCCGTTGACGATGTAATCCGCGCGCTGGCCATCGGCGGCAATGTTCATCGGCACCTGCGCGAAATGCTGGGTCGCCCCGCCCTGCAGGAACAGCACCTTGTAATTCGTGGGAATGCCCAGCAATCCGCGCAGGTCGGCTTCGACGCGCGCCGCCATCTCCATGAACGCCTTGCCGCGATGACTCACCTCCATCACCGATGCGCGCGCGCCGTCCCAATCCAGCAGTTCCTGCCGGGCGCGTTTCAATACGTCTTCCGGCATCGCGGCCGGACCGGCACTGAAGTTCCACGCTCGCGACATGGCTCGAGGTTCCTGCAAGGGGCTGGGATTACCAGCGGAAATACAAAAACAGCGCGATCAACCCGGCAAGCACGACCGCCGCGCCGATCAGCCACCAGATTTCCGTGTGCGGCGAATCGTCGGGTTCCGGCTCCGGAACGGGCGCCACGGGTGCGGGCTGCGCGATGGCGTGGGCCGCGCACTGCAACCCCGGCGCTTCGACGACGAACCTGTGTTCGCCCAGCACGATCTGGTCGTCGGGCGACAGGCGTGCGCGCTGGCAGCGCCACCCATTGACGCGTGGCGCGGCACTTTCGGATTCGAATACCAATCCGTCTTCCGTCTGCGCCACACGGCAGGCATACGACAGATCGCCGAAATGCCGGCTGCCCGCTCCCAGCCGCAGTTCCGGCGCGATCGGCAGCAACTGACCCGATGCCGCGCCCGACATGACCCGCAAACCCGCCTGGCCGGGATACGCAACCGCGTCGCCCACATCCTGGATTTCCACCGGCGCTGCGTCGGCCGCCAGCAGGAATTTGTTCGCGCCCAGCGTCACGGTGTCGCCGTAGCGAAGCAGCGCCTTTTCGCGCACGGCGCGCGCGTTGACGTACACGCGCTGACAACCCGGCAGCACGGTCAACAACAGGCCCGCTGCAGCGGCGGTCACCGCCACATGGTGCGGATCGACGCCCGCCCCGACGGGCACGATGTCGTTGTCCGGCGCACTGCCGATGCGCACGGGGCCTGCACCGCAGGGAACCGTATCGCGGGCTGGATGGACGCAAACGACGCGCATGACAAACCTTGCGGAATTGCGCGCCAATGTAGCATGGCGCAACGCAACATCCGCAGCGGGCCGCGGGAGTGTCGGGCTGATATTCGCCCTCGCGCTTTCGCGCAAGCCCGCGTCGTGGCAGAATGCACCGTTTAACGATTCGCGCCAAGCGCAGCCCATGGCCAAAGACGACGTCATCGAAATGGAAGGCACGGTGCAGGAAACCCTGCCCAACACCATGTTCCGCGTGCAGCTGGAAAACGGGCACGTCGTCACCGCGCACATCTCCGGGCGCATGCGCAAGCACTACATCCGCATCCTCACCGGCGACAAGGTGAAGGTCGAGATGACACCCTACGATCTCACCAAGGGGCGCATCACCTACCGGATGAAGTGATGACAGAATGTCGTCATCCCGTGCAGGCCAGGGATGGCCGTTGACACGGGATCCAGTCATTGGATGATGCACTCATCCCGGACAGCACATGAATGAGCATTGATCCTGGATCGGACAGAAAAACGGCGGCCCATGGCCGCCGTTTTCCTTCCATCGACAGTGTTGGCTGCGTGCCGGACTACTCGACGACCGCCGGCAGCTTTTCCGGCGACTCGGTATCCACGCTGAGTTCGCCTTCGCTGACCCCCAGGTTGACCTTGCCGCCGTCGGCGAGCTTGCCGAACAGCAACTCGTCGGCAATCGCACGCTTCACCTTGTCCTGGATCAGCCTTGCCATCGGCCGCGCACCCATTTGCGGATCGAACCCGTGTTCGGCCAGCCAGCGCCGTGCTTCCGGCGTGACGTTCAAGCTGACGCGCTTCTCCAGCAACTGCGATTCCAGTTCGATCAGGAACTTGTCGACGACACGCAGGATGTGTTCGAAATCCAGCGACTTGAACTGCACAACGGCATCGAGGCGGTTGCGGAACTCCGGCGTGAAGATCCGTCGGATCACCTCCATTGCGTCGGTGGCGTGTTCCTGCTCCACGAAGCCGATGCTGCGCCGCGCGGCCTGGCGCGCACCCGCGTTGGTCGTCATCACCAGGATCACGTTGCGGAAGTTCGCTTCGCGGCCGTTGGTGTCGGTGAGCACGCCGTGGTCCATGATCTGCAAAAGGATGTTGAACAGGTCCGGATGGGCCTTTTCGATTTCATCCAGCAGCAGTACGCAGTGTGGATGCTTGACCACCGACTCGGTGAGCAGCCCGCCCTGGTCGAACCCGACGTAACCCGGAGGCGCACCGATCAGCCGCGACACCGAATGCGGTTCCATGTATTCGGACATGTCGAAGCGCACCAGCTCGATGCCAAGCTGCAACGCAAGCTGCCGCGTGACTTCGGTCTTGCCGACACCGGTCGGGCCGGCGAACAGGAAGTTGCCGATCGGCTTGTCGGGGCTGCCAAGGCCCGAACGCGCCATCTTGATGGCCGACGCCAGTGTATCGATGGCCTGGTCCTGGCCGAAGATCACCATCTTCAGGTTGCGATCGAGGTTGCGCAGCACGTCGCGGTCGGACGCCGAGACCTGCTTCTGCGGGATGCGCGCCATCCGCGCGACGATGTACTCGACCTCTTCCACGTCCACCTTGCCGGTGCGTTTGTCGTCGGGCAGCAGCCGCTGGTGCGCGCCGGCTTCGTCGATCACGTCGATGGCCTTGTCCGGAAGCAGGCGGTCGGGGATGTGCTTGACCGACAAATCCACCGCGGCCTTCAGCGCTTCGTCGCTGTAGCTGACGTTGTGGTGTTCCTCGAAACGCGTCTTGAGGCCCTTCAGGATTTCGACGCTCTCGGCCACGGAGGGTTCGACCACGTCGATCTTCTGGAAGCGCCGCGCCAGCGCGCGATCCTTCTCGAACACACCGCGGAATTCCTGGAAAGTCGTGGAGCCGATGCAGCGCAGATCGCCCGACGCCAGCGCCGGCTTGATCAGGTTGGACGCATCCATGGTGCCGCCCGATGCGGAACCCGCGCCGATGATGGTGTGGATTTCGTCGACGAACAGGATCGCCTTCGGGTCCTTCTTGAGCTGCGCGATCACGGCTTTCAGGCGCTTTTCGAAATCGCCGCGGTACTTGGTGCCGGCGACCAGCGCGCCCAGGTCCAGCGCCCAGATCGTGGCGTCCTCCAGCACTTCGGGCACCTTGCCCTCGACGATGCGGCGGGCAAGGCCTTCCGCCAGCGCGGTCTTGCCCACGCCGGATTCGCCCACGTACAGCGGGTTGTTCTTGCGCCGGCGGCACAACACCTGGATCGTGCGCTCGACTTCCTCTTCACGGCCGACCAGCGGGTCGATCTTGCCCTGTTCGGCGCGCTCGTTGAGGTTGGACGCGTATTCCGCCAGTGCGTTGTCCTTGTTGTCCTTGGCCTCCTGCTCGGCTTCCGTGCCCGCCTCGCCCGCCGCGGGCGCGGCGTCGGATTCATGCCCGATCTTGGCGATGCCATGCGAAACGTAATTGACCACGTCCAGCCGTTCGACTTCCTGCTGGTGCAGGAAGTACACGGCATGTGAATCCTTCTCGCCGAAGATCGCGACGAGTACGTTCGCACCCGTCACTTCCTTGCGGCCCGAGGATTGCACGTGATAAACGGCACGCTGCAGCACCCGCTGGAAACCCAGCGTGGGCTGCGTGTCGCGTTCGTCACCCGACGGCAATACCGGCACCGTTTCGGTGATGATGGAGCGCAGGTCCTTGGCGAGCTTGTCGATGTCTGCGCCACAGCCGCGCAGCACCGCAGCCGCGGTGGGATTGGTGAGCAGCGCCAGCAGCAGGTGCTCCACGGTCATGAACTCGTGGCGTTGCTCGCGGGCCTCCTTGTAGCACTGCCCGATGGTGTATTCGAGGTCCTTGCTGAACATTGCCTGGGTCTCCGGGATCTCTCTGCCCCACGATATGGGGGCGCTTACAACTTTTCCATCGTGCACAACAGCGGGTGCTGGTGGATGCGCGAGAATTCGTTCACCTGCGCCACCTTGCTCTCGGCCACCTCGCGGCTGAACACGCCGCAGACGCCCTTGCCCCGTGTATGCACGTGCAACATCACCTGCGTCGCCCGTTCACGCGCCATGTTGAAAAACGTCTCCAGCACCACCACCACGAACTCCATCGGCGTGTAGTCGTCGTTGAGCAATACCACCTGGAACAGCGGCGGCCGTGCCGTTTCCGGACGGCTGGTTTCGACGACCACGCCCTGCTCATGCTCGGTTTCGTTGTCGTGCGTTTTTCCTGGCGTCATGTGGGTCCTGCTCTTTGTCCCGAGTATATGCCCGCGGACGCAGGCAAGTGGTGACGAAACGTCAGCACAGATGATGGCAAAATGATGGAATTTCCAGTGCCCGATCAAGGGGTCTGTCAGCGCCATGCCAGACGGTCGCGCCGTCGGCCCATTGTTT
>JAGWZT010000477.1 GCA_018971925.1 Lysobacteraceae bacterium
GGTATGTTGGTGGCGGGTGCGGTTGCGGTGCTGGTCGCGTTTCCCGCTTTGGCGGTCAGCGAATCACAGGGTTTGGCGCCCGGCGCCGCGGCACCGGATTTCACCGCGACCGCGAGCCTCGCGGGCAAGGACTTCACCTTCTCGCTGAAGCAGGCGCTGGCGAAGGGGCCGGTAGTGGTTTATTTCTACCCCGCCGCGTACACAGGCGGCTGCGATCTGGAAGCGCACACCTTCGCGACCGAGGCGGACCAGTTCACCAAGGCCGGCGCCACCATCATCGGCGTGTCGGCGGATTCGATCGCAAGGCTCAACCAGTTTTCGTCCGACCCGAATTATTGTGCCGGCAAGTTTGCGGTTGCGTCCGATCCTGACGGCAAGATCGCGGCGCAGTACGACCTCAAGATGATGCCGCCGCAGAAGGGCGTGACCGACGTGACGGGCAAACAGGTGACCCACGGGTTCTTCCCGCGCACGACCTTCGTGCTCGACCACGCGGGCAAGGTCGTTGCCACGTTGTCTTCGCAGGCCGACCACCTGACGCCGGATCAGCACGTGAAGCGTTCGCTGGCCATCGTGCAGAATCTTCAGGCTGGCAAGGCGCCCTAGGGAATCTCTGGTCAATCCCGTTGCTCGTCATCCCGGAATCGCGAAGCGATATCCGGGACCCAGCGCCTTTGCATTTCAGTGCGCTGCGCGAAAGTCACTGGGTCCCGGCTTTCGCCGGGATGACGAGCAAGATCAGAGCTTTCCTTGCGCGTCACTCGCGGCTTTGCTGCCTCCGGATTTCGCGGCCACGCGTGCTCCGGGTGCCGATGGGCGCCGGGCTTGCGTTTGGCGTGATTCTGCGTGACGCTGGCGCCCGCGGACACGGAAGTCCATGGGTGTGGAGGCGTTGCATGGTCGACGTGAGCCAGATGCCCGCCGGGTCTTCGGCCGATGCGTTGTTCGTCGAGGTCTACGATCGCCTCAAGGCGATGGCCTCGCGGCGGCTCGCGGGCCAGCGCCGCAATGGCACCCTCGACACCACCGAACTGGTGCACGAGTTGTATCTGCGCATGGGCGACCGCCCGGCGCTGCAGTTCCAGGAGCCGGCGCAGTTCTTCGCCTACGCTGCCCGCGCGATGCGCCACCTGTTGATCAACCGCGCGCGCGACCGCTTGCGGTTGCGCGCCGGCGGCCAGTGGAACCGGGTGACGCTGGACGACCGCAACGCGCAACTGGCCATCGATACGGCCGAACAGGCGCTGGCGCTGGACGCGGCGCTGGATACGCTGGAACAGACCGACGCGCGCGCGGCCAGTGTGGTCGAGTTGCGGTATTTCGCAGGCCTGAGCCTGGAACAGGTTGCCGAAACACTCGGGCTGGCGCGCCGTACGATCGATCGCGACTGGCGTTTCGCGCGTGCGTTTATCAAGTCGCATCTGGAGTGAAGCGTCGCACGTCGCAAATGGTGTGCGGGCGGGGTTTATTGCTGGAGTCGCTTTCGGAATTGAAAAACCGTTCGTGTCGAGCGCAGCTACGCGAAGTCGAAACACGGGTCGTCCCGGGTGTTTGCCCCTCGACTTCGCGGCTTCGGCGCTACGCTCGGTGCGAACGTATTCCTGGATGGGGTTGGACACGACGGAGAGTTGCCGCGGTGGAATCCACGCCGACACTGCGCGACTTGTTCGAGGAGGCGCTGAAGCTGCCGCCCGAGGCGCGCGCGCGCCTGCTTTCCGAAGGCTGCACCGACCCGGACGTGCGTGCCGATCTGGAACGGATGCTGGCGGCCGACGCCGCCGAGGGTGAGTGGTTGGCGGCCGGCGACGCGGCCAGCGCGGCGCAAGTGATCGGGGAAACCGGTGCCATCGAACCGCTGCCGGCCGGCAGCCGCATCGGCCCTTTCGAATTGCTGGAAGTGCTGGGGGA
>JAGWZT010000044.1 GCA_018971925.1 Lysobacteraceae bacterium
AGCGTGCCGCTGCGCGCGGCTTCCTCGACCTGGCGCGCACGTGTGGACAACGGCATCGCGCCGAGATTGGCGCTGGATGATTTCAGCGAGTGTGCCAGCTTGCCGACTTCCGCGCTGTCACCACGCGCCGCCGCCTCGTGCAGATTGCGCATACGTGTTTCGCCGTCACGCAAGTAGGCATCGACCAGCGTGACCAGCTCGTCACCCATGATGTCTTCCAGATCCACCAGCGTCGCGGTGTCGAGGGTGTCGGGTGGTGGCGGTGTGATCATGGCGGGTTGGGCGGTTTGTGGAGAGGGTGGGGTTGCGGGTGTCGCGGCAGGCGCCGCCGGCACGGCGGCCGCGTGCGGGGATTGTTGCATCCAGCGTGCCAACGTCTGTTCCAGCAACTGGCGGTCCAGTGGCTTGGACAAGTAATCGTCCATGCCGGCCTGCAGGCAGCGTTCGCGATCGCCGGACATCGCGTGCGCGGTCATCGCGATCACCGGCATCCGCGGCTTGCCCTGTTCGCTCTCGATTTCACGCAGGCGCCGGGTGGCACTGTAGCCGTCGAGCACGGGCATCTGGCAATCCATCAGCACCATCGCGTACGCCTGCCCGCGCAGTTTTTCGAGTGCGATTTCGCCGTTGTCGGCCACGTCGACGGTCAACCCCAGGCGCTCCAACAGTTTTTGCGCGACCTTCTGGTTGACCGGATGATCTTCGACGAGCAGCACCGTCCCCGTCAGCGGTTGCGGTGTGCCGCTGACGGCCACGGCCGGCAAGGCGGGGACACTGAGCACGGGTTGCACGCGCGGCGGCGGCGCCATACCGAACATCCGGCGCACGCCTTGGCGCAAGTTGGCATCGTCCACCCGCGCAGCGGCGATCTGGATCCGCGGATCGGGCGCGGTGGCGAGCCCGAGCGCCAGGATGCGCAACTTGTCGAGCTGGCGTTCGCGCAGGATGCTCTGCAGCAGGTCGGACACATCCCCACCCACGCTGGTGGCGTCCACCAGCAACAGGTCGAAACTGAAAGAGTCGCCGAGCGGCGCGGCCTGGCGCAGGCGCGAGAGCGCCGTGGCGGTGTCGGCCACGGCCGCGGTGTCCAGTTCGAGCGTCGCCAGCACCGGTGTGATGGCCTGTGCGCGCTGCGGACTTGCCGCGAGCAAAGCGCGCGAACCCGCGAGGCTCTTGTGCGTCCCGGCGATATCGCCGGGCGCCTTCTCGAACGGCACGGTAAACCAGAACACCGATCCGCGACCGGGCTCGGAGCGCACGCCGATGCGGCCGCCCATCAGGTCGACCAGCTTCTTGCAGATGGTGAGGCCGAGCCCCGTGCCGCCGTAACGTCGCGTCACCGAAGCGTCGGCCTGCGTGAAGGGCTGGAACAACCGCGCCGCGGCGTCGGCCGCCAAACCGATTCCCGTATCGCGCACCGCGAACAGCAGCTCGTGCTGGGTGTCCGTGTCGCTGCGCTTGCTCACCCGCACCGACACGCCGCCACGCTGGGTGAACTTGATCGCGTTGGTCATCAGGTTGGTCAGGATCTGGCGCACGCGCATCGGATCGCCGCGCACGATCGGACGCACGTCGGCATCCACCACCGCGCGCATCGCCAACCCCTTGCCTTCGGCTGGCTTGTCCAGCAGGCGTTTCACGCTGTCCACCAGCTCGCGGATGTTGATGCTGACCGACTCGAGATCGAGCTTGCCGGCCTCGGCCTTGGAGTAGTCGAGGATGTCGTCGACGATGCGCAGCAGTTCCTTGGCCGACGCGTTGGACGTCACGAGGTACTCGCGCTGCACCGGCGTCAGGTCGGTGCCGAGCACGATGTCGAGCAGTGGCAGGATGCCATTCAACGGCGTGCGGATTTCATGACTCATGCTGGCCAGGAATTCGCTCTTGGCCAGCATCGCCGCTTCCGCGGCCTGTTTGGCGGCCAGCAATTCGCGCTGCACGCCGCGCAGCGACGACAACTCCGCCTGCGCGGAGGCGAGCCGCGTGCGCATCGCCACGTCCACCGGGTCGGGAATTTGCGGTGAATGTTGCGGTGCCTCGCTGGGCGGCGGCGCGCGCACCAGCCACAACAACAGCAACGCGGCGAGCAGCAGCACCCACACCACGAACACCTCGGGCATCGCCATCCACCTTGCCGCCACGGCACCCGCCGCGATCAGCGCCAGGCTGGCTGCCCACCTTGGCCATGCGGCCGCGAAACCGGAATGCGTTCTCGCCAAGGTCAGGTCTCCGCCTGCGGGAATGCTTCGCCAAAGTCGGCCGCGGGCGGCCGGAAATAGTTGCCTTGCAGCAGATCGACGCCCGCCGTGCGCAGGCGTTCGACTTCCGCAACCGACTCCACGCATGGCGCCGCCACCCGCAAGCCGCGCTCGTGCGCCATCTGCACGACCGCCTGCAACGACACGTCATCCAGCGCAGGCGCAAGTTTCACGTAATCCAGTGGCAGGTGCTCGATCCAGCCCGCCGCGACCGCGTCGGCATCGACGCCGGCAAGCGACAGGCGCACCTCCATTTGCCGCAATTCCGGCGCCAGCGCGAGCAGGGTTCGCATGTTGTGGCGCACTTCCTCGGCGCGGAATTCCAGGATCAGCGAACCCGGTTGCACACCGGTCACCGCAAGCGCCGCGCGTAGGGCCGATGCGCGGTCGCCGCCACTCCAGCCCTGCAGCGACTGGCTCGCGAACAGGTGTACCGGATCGCCATCACGCAACCGTTCGGCCAGGATGGCGATGCAGCGCTGCACCACCCACGCATCGATCGCGGCGATCGAACCGGTGCGGACGGCGACGGGCACCAGTTCCGCGGCGACGTATTCGCGCCCGTCCGCGCGCAGCCGCAACAGCGCCTGGTACTGCGGCTCGGCCGCACCGCGGATCGGCAGGATCGGCTGGAAAGCGAGTCCCAGCGATCCGGTGGCCAGCGCCACCGCAAGCCGCTGGGTAATCGAATTCGGATCCGGTGCCAATTTCGAGTAGATGGCGATCTCGTCCGGCCGCGCGCGCGCAGCCGACAGGGTGCGCTCGACCGCCGCCAGCGCCTGCGCCGGTTCGCTGATGGAAGCGTCGAAGGCGCACACCGCGCACGCCAGTCCCACGGCGGACGCCTGCGCGCCGAAGCGCGATTCGTGCGCGGCATCCATCAGTTCATTCGCCAGCGCGGCAAGGTCGTTTTCGCCGCGCGCCGGCGCGAAAATCAGGTACCCGGCGGTGCCATGCCGCGCGGTCATGCAACCTGCGCGCGCATGGCCGACGACGAAGGCGCCGATCTGCGACAGCAACTGGTCGAACGACGCCAGTCCGAGGCGGCTGCGCAACGCCGCCGAGGCTTCGATCTCGATGGCCAGCAATCCGCCCGGCGCCGCGCGGCCGCCGCTGGCGGCCAGGTGTTCGGAAAGCGCGTCCAGCAGTTGCGAGCGGTCGTGCAACCCCGTGCCGGCGTCGCGGCGGCGCTTGCGCAGCGCGCGCGATGCCGCCATGCGGGCCCGGCGCACCCGGTTGGTCACCGCCGCGACGAGATGTGTCGGGCGGATGGGCTTGACCAGGAAATCATCGCCGCCTGCGTCGAGCGCGGCGAATTGGCGTTCTTCATCCTGATCACCGGACAGGAACACGATCGGCGTATTGACGTAACCGTCGCGCTCGCGGATCAGCGCGGTCAGTTCGAACCCATCGCAATCCGGCATGTTGAGATCGAGCAGCAGCAGGTCGGGCCGGAAGCGGTCCAACTCCTCCAGCACCGCCAGCGATTCGCCGAGAACCTTGGTTTCCATGCCCGCGCGGCGCAGGATGGCCTGCGCAAACAGCGCTTGCGGCGCATCGTCATCGACGATAAGGACGCGGTACGCGCTTTCCTGATCGACGCTGGCAAGCTCCACCGCGGCGCCGACGATTTCCTCGGACGACGCCGGCAGCGCGACACAACGATCTGCCCCGGCGCGCAGCGTGCGCAACTGCACATCCACGTCCGGCGTACGCAGCAGCACCAGCAGACGGACGCGGTGCGCGGGATCGCGACGGGTTTGCTGCAGCGCCGCGGCCAGCGCGTCGAACGCCGTCTGTGCATCCGCAACCAGGATGGCGAGATCGGGCGGCGTGCTGCGCAGCGATTCGATCAAGCCGTCGAGGCGATCGACCAGCGCGACGTCGCAACCCTGCTGTTCCAGCCGCAACAACAGTTCGTTCACGGCCGGATCGTCGTCGTTGACGATCCGCACGCGCGGACCGTGCGGCGGCTCCGTCAAGGCAGGCGGTTCCGGTTGCACGCCCTGCGCATCGTTCGCGCCGACGCGGGTCACCGCGCCCTGGACATCGGCGATGCCGAGCTGCAACCAGTATTTGTCGGGTGGAACTTCACAACGTGGAAACGGATCGCGCGCTGCCAGCGGGGTGGCGGCCGTCCAGTCGGATCGCATCGGACCGGGCGAAGGCGGCTGCAGATGCGGGCGCAAACTGTCAAGCAGGGCATCGATCTCGGCATTGGCCGCTTCGTCGGGGACGCCGTGCGCGGCTGCGGGCAACGCCAGTGCGGACTCCAGCGCCAGCAGTCGCTCACCGGTTTCCAGCATGCCGTAGCGGCCGCAGGCACCGGCAAGCACCGCGATCTCATCGCGGAGGGCGTGCAGCACATTGCAATCCCAGCCACCGCGGCACTGCGCGCGCGCGCGCCGCAGCAAGGTGCGCAGCCGCTGCGGCAGGTGCCGGCGAAAGGCCGCCTGCAGTTCCGGACCCGGATCCTGCTCGGACAATTGCAATGCCATCAGGGGACTCCCCATGTTGGCAAAACTATACCAAGGCGGCGGCCCGCGAGCGCGTTCCGGGATGAGCCCGTGTCTCGGTCAAAGCTGCTGCGACGGGAAGAGTCAGGCCACGGAGCGCTTGGCCATCCATGGCGGCTTCAAAGGCCGCTCTGGTCCTGACGAGTCCGGGGGTTCTCCAATCAGCAAGTCCGGTGACGCAGCGACCAGGGATGATCGCAATCAAAACGGCTTCACCACCGCCAGGATCACGATCACCAGCAACAGTACGCCAGGCGCTTCGTTGAACCAGCGCAGGGCACGCGACGACCAGGTGCAGCGGCCGGTCGCGAAATCGCGGGTGAGCTTCACCAGCATGCCGTGATAGATCACCAACAGCAGCACCAGCACGAGCTTCACGTGCAGCCAGCCCGCGCGCAGGTAGAACGGCTCGCTCGCCAGCGTCGCGATGCCGAATACGATGGCCAATGCGCCACCGATGTGGGTCATCACCAGCAGCCGTCGTTCCATCACCTTCAGCCGATCGCGAATCACGCCCTCGGTCGCTTCCGCGTGGTACACGAACAGGCGCGGCAGGTAGAACAGGCCCGCGAACCAGGTGACCACGCCGATGACGTGGAAGGCTTTCAGCCAAAGGGTAAGCATGGGTGATCCCGATGAGATGGCGAGCCAGGCGTAGCGCGCCGCAACGAATCCCGATCAGCATGCTACAGTCGGCCGCCCACCGGTGAGGAGATTGCCGTGACTCCGAGATTATTGGCGGCTCGTTGTGCCTCGTTCCTGATCGCGGTTCTCATTTCGGCTGCGGCCGTAGCCGCGGCTCCGTCCGAAGCATCGCTGCGCGCGGCCGACGCGGAACAGATGCGCATCATCGTCCAGGAAGACGCCTCCGCGCAACAAGCCTTCATGCACGACAACTACATCATCAATGGACCCGCCAACCGCGTCATGCGCAAGGATGTATTGACCAGCATGCTGTCGAAGGGCGGCATGGCCAGCGAGCGCTTCGAACGCGAAATCGAAGGCACGGCGATCACCGGAAACGTCGGGGTCGTCATGGGAAGGGAGACGGTGACGCCGGCGTCCAGAAGCCAACTCGGCAAACTGCATGGTCGCGCCACCCTCCGCCGGAGGTTCACCAACGTGTTCCTGTTCGAGAACGGCAAGTGGCGATTCCTTGCCCGCCAGGCCACCATCGTCAACGAGTAGCGAACGCCGGCGACGGAACGCGGTTCTGGCGGCGTTCCACCGCTGTCTTCACGGCGAGAAGATCAGCACCACGTATGCAAGGAACAACAGCAGGTGCACCAGCCCCTGCATCGCATTGGTGCGTCCCGACCCCAGTGTGAGGATCGACACGCCGAAGGTCAGCACCAGCATCATCATGTTGGCGGGGGACAACCCCAGCACGGCGGTGCGGCCGAGGAACAGGTCGATCAGCAGGATCGCCGGGACGGTCAGTGCGATGGTGGAAAGCGCGGTGCCGAGGCCGATGTTCATTGCGCGCTGCATCTGGTTCTGCCGCGCGGCGCGGATCGCCGCAATGCCCTCCGGCGCCAGCACCAGCACCGCCACCGCGAAGCCCGCCAGCATGGCCGGCATCCCGAGGCGCGCGACGCCGGTTTCCAACGGCAGCGCGAACAATTTGGCCAGCAGAACCACCAGCACCAGGTACACGACCAGCAGGAGCGCATGGAACGCCCAGCCGTGCGAAGACTCCGGATGTGCAGGCGCCTGGTCCATCGCTTCGCCTTCGGCGACGAAAAAGCTGGTGTGGGTGCGCGTCTGGATCACCATGAAGGCCGCGTACAACAGCAGCGACATCACCAGCAGGAACAGCTTCTGCACCAGCGACAAGGTGCCGACGCCGGACGTGACGGTGAAGTCGGGCCAGATCAGCGCCAGCGTCGCCAGCGGGATCAGCAGGCTCAGGTACGCCTTGGCGCCACGCAGGTTGTAGGTCTGTTCGTGGTGGCGCAGGCCGCCGACCAGCAATGCGATGCCGATGATGCCGTTCAGCACGATCATCACCACCGAGAACATGGTGTCGCGCCCGAATGCCGGGTTGTCGGCGTTGTGCAGCATCACCGTCACCACCGTCGCGATCTCCAGCGAGATCGCCGAGAGCGTCAGCATCAGGGTGCCGTAGGGCTCGCCGAAACGTTCGGCGAGATGCTCGGCATGACGCGTTGCGAGGATCGCGGCGAGCAGGGCGCCAACGAAGAACGCGGCGAATGCGATGCCGACCGCGAAGTTGCCGGAGCCGCTGGCCGCAAAGACGGGTTTCAGCCACCAGCCAGCGACCAGAATGACCAGCGCGACCGGCAACGGCCATTCGCTGAGCCACGCCTTGCTGCGTACCGTCATCCGCGTGTCATCGCCGCCGTGAATTGGCTTAGTATGCATGGCTTTCGGAGCCGCATGATGGAAACCATAGGCTGGGATGATTTCTCCAGGGTCGAGCTGCGCGTGGGCCGCATCATCGAGGCGCGTGCATTCGCCGAGGCACGCAAGCCCGCCTATGTGTTGCAGGTCGATTTCGGACCCGGGATCGGCATGAGGAAATCCAGCGCACAGATCACGAAGTTGTATGCGCCGGAAGAACTGGTCGGCAAGTTGGTGGTGGGCGTCGTGAATTTCCCGAAGAAGCAGATCGGACCGTTGATGTCCGAATGCCTCGTCACCGGCTTTTACGACGCGAACGGCGATGTCGCCCTGTGCGTGCCGGACAAGCCGGTACCGCTGGGCGCGAAACTGGGTTGAGTTGCACCTGTCTCACCTCTACGGTGCAATAGTCGAACCTATTTGGTGCAAAAAACTCGCTGTACTTCTGCAAATCATTGATCTAAAAAGCCGCAATCACTGGCACGCCGCTTGCACTTTCCAGCCATCCGCCTCCACTCCCGAGCCCGCCATGACCGCCGACAAAGTCCTCGAAACCCTCAAGTCCGAAAACGTCGAATTCGTCGACCTGCGCTTCGCCGACATGCGCGGCGTCGAGCATCACGTGAGTTTCCCCGCGCACGCGATCGACGCCGACACCTTCGAGGACGGCAAGATGTTCGATGGCTCGTCGATTACCGGCTGGAAGGGCATCAACGAATCCGACATGGTGCTGATGCCCGATCCGGCGACCGCGTTCATCGATCCGTTCGCGGCCAACAAGCAGTTGAACATCGTGTGCGACGTGCTGGAACCGTCCACGATGCAGGCGTATTCGCGCGATCCGCGCTCGATCGCGCGGCGTGCGGAAGCCTTCCTCAAATCCACCGGCGTCGCCGACACCGCGTTCTTCGGACCCGAACCCGAGTTCTTCATCTTCGATTCGGTGCGCTGGCAGAACGACATGGGCCGCGTGTTCTACGAAATCGGTTCGGAAGAAGCCGCGTGGGCGTCGCGCTACAAGTACGAGGAAGGCAACCACGGCCATCGCCCCGGCGTTAAGGGTGGTTATTTCCCGGTGCCGCCGGTCGATTCGCTGCACGACCTGCGCGCGGACATGTGCAAGGTGCTGGAATCGCTCGGCCAGACCGTCGAGGTGCACCACCACGAAGTCGCGAACGCCGGCCAGTGCGAAATCGGCGTGAAGTTCAACACGCTGCTGCACAAGGCCGACGACCTGCAGACCATGAAATACGTGATCCGCAATGTCGCGCACGCCGCCGCGAAGACGGTTACCTTCATGGCGAAACCCGTTGTGGGCGACAACGGTTCCGGCATGCACGTGCACCAGTCGCTGTCGAAGGACGGCAAGAACCTGTTCGCGGGCGAGTTGTACGGCGGGCTGTCGCAGCTCGCGCTGTGGTACATCGGCGGCATCTTCAAGCACGCGCGCGCGATCAATGCGTTTTCCAACTCGACGACCAATTCGTACAAGCGGCTTGTGCCGGGTTTCGAGGCACCGGTGATGCTGGCCTACTCCGCACGCAACCGCTCGGCATCGTGCCGCATTCCGTACGTGTCCAACCCGAAGGGCCGTCGCATCGAGGTGCGCTTCCCGGATCCGATGAACTCCGGCTACCTCACCTTCACCGCGCTGATGATGGCCGGCCTCGACGGCATCCTGAACAAGACCGACCCCGGCGCGCCGATGGACAAGGATCTCTACGACTTGCCGCCGGAAGAAGAGCGCAACATCCCGCAGGTGTGTTCCTCGCTCGATCTTGCGCTGGAAGCACTGGACCGCGACCGCGACTTCCTGAAGGCCGGCGGCGTGATGAGCGACGACTTCATCGACGCCTACATCGCGCTGAAGATGAAGGAAGTGACCGCGTATCGCGCCTCCACGCATCCGCTCGAGTATCAGATGTACTACTCGATCTGAGCGGTGGTGTGCAGGAATGCTCCTTTCGTCATTCCGACGAATGCCGGAATGACGAGATCAAGAGTCGGCCTGGCAAAACACCTGTTCGTGCACTCTTTCGTTACGGGAGAGGGTGCGCGCGAAGTGAACAAAGATTCGCCATGATCCGGGCCGCATCAACTGCCGACGCGTCCTCCATTTGCGCGATCTACAACCATTACGTCACCGACACGATCGTGACGTTCGAGGAGCAGCCGGTCACGACAACCGAAATGCGGTCACGCATGGACACTGTGCTCGAAAAGTTGCCATGGCTGGTCCTCGAACACGATGGCGCGATCGCGGGTTATGCGTACGCGTCGCCGTGGAAATCGCGCAGCGGTTACCGGTTCACAGTGGAAAGTTCGATCTATCTCTCTCCCACGCAAGTCGGACGCGGATTCGGTTCCGCGTTGTATCAAAGCCTGCTCGAAGACCTGCGCGCGCGAAACATCCATTGCGTGATCGGTGGCGCTGCACTGCCAAACGTTGCCAGCGCGGCCCTTCACGAAAAACTCGGCTTCACGAAGGTCGCGCATTTTCGTGAGAACGGCTTCAAGTTCGGCCACTGGATCGATGTGGGTTACTGGCAAATATTGTTCTAATAAGTAGCCCAACCCGATCAACCGGGGTAGGCCGAATCGATGGAACGGATCACTCTGTCAACTTCCGTCTTGAACACGGGCGTAACGTTGGCGTGGTCCGGCATCGTTTGCTGATGACGCAGCGCCTGTTTCTGAATCAAGGCGCCTGTCGCGGTCGAAAAAACCTGAATCCAGGCACGATAACCAACCGAGCCGGAGTGCCCGCCGCCGCCGGCCATGGGAACCCCATTCCCGGCTTCTCGGAAGC
>JAGWZT010000045.1 GCA_018971925.1 Lysobacteraceae bacterium
CGCGTCGACCCAGTCCGCCAGCGTTTCATCGTGCAGGGTGAGCGTCGAGAGCTTGACGAAAAGCGTGGCGGACGCTGACTTTGCGGAGCGCTTGCCGAGCTCGTTGATGGCGCGTTCGATTACCCAGCGGTCGATCGCGAGCAGACGGTCGTTGCGCTCGGCGATGGGCATGAAATGCGCTGGTAGCACTTCTTCGGTCGGGCCGCGCATCCGCAGCAGCACTTCGAAGAACTCGCCTTCCTCGCCCTGCAGGCTGACGATGGGCTGGTAATAAAGGACAAAACCGTTATTCGCGAGGGCCGCGTCGATCAGTTCCAGCCACTGCTGTTCGCGCGCGGCCTCGGCCTTGTCGGCGGCGGCCGGATCGTGGATGTCGATGCGGTTGCCGCCTTGCCCGGAAGCGGCGCGCAGCGCGTCGTCGGCCTGCGACAGCAACACCTGCGATTTCGCGTTCTTCTCGCCCAGCAGGCTGCCGCCGATGCTGATGGTGAGGCTGGTGGATTTGCCGCTGGCCTCGATGATCGCGGCCTCGATGCTGCTGCGCAGCGACTCGGCGGTTTTCTGCACTTCCGTCTGCGGACAGTTGGACAGCAGGATGCCGAAAGCATGGTCGCCGATGCGCCCGGCGGTATCGGTCGCGCGCAGGCGCTGCTTGATGGTGCCGGCCAGCTGGCGCAGCACGTCGTCGGCGCCGCTGATGCCGACGGTGTCGAGCACGTGCCGGTAGTTGTCCGGTTCCAGCAGCAACAGTGCCTGGTCGGTGGCGCCACCGATCGCACGCGCCACGGCCTCGTCGATCAGTTCGAGGAAGTGCGTGCGGTTGGAAAGCCCGGTGAGTGGATCCTGCGTCTTCAGGCGGCGCAGTTCCTCCTCGGCTTCGGGGCTGGACGCCGGTTGCCGGAACACGATCTGCTGGCAGGGTTCACCTTCGTACGTGGCGGGCGCGAATTCCATCACCGCATCGAAGCCGGTGCCGTCGGCGCGCTGTGCGGTGAGGTCCAGCCGTGGTGGCGGCTTCTCGCCGCGCGCAAGGCGTTTCAGCAGGTCCTTGAAGTCTGCGGTGTGCTGCGGCGCGACCAGGTCGAGGATGGTCAGCCCTTCCACATCCTCGAAACTCTCGAAGCCGAACATTTCGAGGTAGGCGTTGTTGGCGCGGACGTGCGTGCCTTCGTGGATGTAGGCGATCGGATCGCGCGAGGAGTCCAGCAGGGAATCGCAACGGCGCTCCGATTCACGCAGCGCGGCCTCCAGCTTGCGCACGTTGCGGCGCGTGTCCAGCGCGTCCAGTTCGCGCCGCACCACCGTCTGCAACTGATCGTGGCGATTGCGCAGGGCGATGCCGCGGATGCTGCCCTGGGTGAGGATTTCGGCGACCAGATCGTCGGTAAGCCGGTCCGTGAGCGCCAGCAGCGCGACGTCCTTGCCGGTGGCGTCCAGTGCGCGCGCGATCGTGTCCAGCGTGATTTCCTTGCACGCCGGATTCGCAAGCACCATGTCCGGCGTGAACGACTCCAGCGTGGCGGCCAGTTCTTCCTCGGTCGAAATGCGCTGCGGGCGCAACGCGATGCCGCTGTTGCGCAGGACGCTGATGATCTGCTCGGCGTCCTCGGCCTGATCCTCGGCGATGATCAGCTTGGTAATGGGTTCAGGCAACATTGCGGACCCTGGACTGCACGAACCTCTCGCTTGCATCTTGCGTGGGGCGGTCCGGGCGGTGAATCCCTTCCGCCTTGGCGTGTGCCAATCTTGCGGAGGTCTCCGGGCAGGCCGTCAGGGTCGTGGTTTTCATGCACGCAGTTGTACCCGATCAGGGTTGGCGACGCCAGCCGCCGCATGTGGATCTGCTAGCGCCACGCCAAGTAAACCGCTGCGGGAGCAACCCTTCGGGCCGGGGCTGTTTCGCCCGCATGGCAGTGTCGTCACTCGTCCATGCATCGACATACATCCTCCTCATTCTTCCTTGGCCCTGCAGTCAAGGGGCCAAGCCTGCCCCGGACTTGATCCGGGGGCGGACCCGTGGCGTGGCGTTGACAGACCCTAGATCGGGCGCTTGGCGTTTGCACCAGGGAGTTCGCGGACCAGGCGCGGGACGAGGTACCCGGGCAGGCGGGCGCGCAGGGAGTCCACAAGTCCGCGCGCGCGCGCGTCGGCGACTTCGAAGTGCGAAGTACCGCGCACGCGATCGAGCTGATGCAGGTAGTAGGGCAGCACTCCGCAGGCGAACAGGCGCTCGGACAGCCGGGTCAGCGCATCGGCATCATCATTGACACCGCGCAACAGCACGGATTGATTGAGCAATGTCGCGCCGGCGTCGCGCAGGCGCGCGCAGGCCGCTTCCACGCTGGCGTCGAGTTCGTTCGGATGGTTCGCGTGCAGCACCACCACGCGTTGCAATGGCAATGCGGACAGCCATGCACAAAAGGCATCGTCGATGCGCTCCGGCAATACCACCGGCAGGCGCGAATGGATGCGCACTCGGATCACGTGGGATGCGCCGTGCAGACCATCGGTCAGGTCCGTCAACTTGTGTGTCGAGAGCACCAGCGGGTCGCCGCCCGACAGGATGACCTCGCGGATCGAGGTGTCCTTCGACAGGCAATCGATCGCCTCGCGCCAGGCATGCGCGGCGGCCAGTTCTTCGGCATACGGAAAGTGCCGGCGGAAGCAATAGCGGCAGTTGACCGCGCAGGAACCCGCCGCGATCAGCAGCGCGCGGCCTTCGTACTTATGCAGCATGCCATGCGCCGCGACGGCGTCGAGGTCGCCGACGGCGTCGTCGGTGAAGCCGGGCGCTTCGTCCAGTTCGGCCAGTTGCGGCAGGACCTGCAGCAGCAGGGGATCATGGGGGTCGCCACAGCGCATGCGTGCGATGAAACCGCGCGGCACCTTCACCGCAAAGCCTGCATCGGCGGCCGGCAGTCTGGCGGCGAGCTGCGGCAGGCCCACCAGCGCCAGCAATTCGCCCGGGTCGGTCACGGCGTCGCGCAGCGACTGGCGCCAATCGGGTAGGGGTTTCCGCTGCGTGGATGGCTCGTTTGCAGTTATCATGGGCGGCCTTGCCGGTGTTTTGTTCCGGCGAACCGCCCATTTTAAGTCAACGCCGGGCCTTGCGCTGCTGGCGGCGACCCGTATCCACGGAGCTTGCAACATGGCCAGCTATGGTCTGAACGACGTCAAGAACGGTTTGAAGATCATCGTCGACGGCGATCCCTACGTGATCGTCGGCGCGGACTTCATCAAGCCGGGCAAAGGCCAGGCGTTCACGCGCATCAAGATCCGCAACCTCAAGAACGGCCGCACCACGGAAAAGACCATGAAGGCCACCGACTCGGTCGAGGGTGCCGACGTGGTGGATACCGACATGCAGTACCTCTACAACGACGGCGAGTTCTGGCACTTCATGGACCCGGCCAGCTACGAGCAACACACCGCGGACAAGAATGCAGTGGGTGACGCCGCGCAGTGGCTGAAGGGCGAAGAGGAATGCATCGTCACGTTCTGGAACGGCATTCCGCTGTCGGTCGCGCCGCCGAACTTCGTGGAATTGAAGATCGTGGAAACCGATCCCGGCCTGCGCGGCGATACCTCGGGCGGCGGCGGCAAGCCTGCCAAGCTCGAAACCGGCGCGACCGTGCGCGTGCCGCTGTTCGTGAACCAGGATGAAGTGATTCGCGTGGATACCCGCACCGGCGAGTATGTCAGCCGCGTCAAGTGATTGATTCGCAGAAAATTCGCGTAGCGAATTTCGTAGTGAATCAATCACCCCGGCGAAGGCCGGGGTCCAGTTTGAGACGTTCGCAGAAAATTCGCGTAGCGAATTTCGTAGTGAATCAATCACCCCGGCGAAAGCCGGGGTCCATCCATAATGCATACATGGATTCCGGCCCGCGCCGGACTGCGGAGGCTGGACGCCGAAGCGAACGTCGGCGTGGCCGACGGCCCGTCAGGGCAGACTGCGGGAGGTAGTCTGTAATGACGAGCAGGAGCAGATCGTCATGACCGAGGATGCAGCCGCACGCGTTTGTTCCATCGACCTCCTCATCTGCGCCCGCTGGGTCGTGCCAGTCGAACCCGATCGCGTGGTGCTGGAAGACCACGCGATTGCAGTTGACGACGGCGCGATCGTCGAGGTGCTGCCGGCACCCGACGCCGCGCCGAAATATGCGCCGCGGGAGCGCGTGGACCTGCCCGAACACGCGCTGATCCCGGGCCTCGTCAACGCGCACACGCACAATCCGATGACGCTGCTGCGCGGGCTGGCGGACGACCTGCCGCTGATGCAGTGGCTGCAGGAACACATCTGGCCGGTCGAGGCCAAGACGATCGGCCCGGAATTCGTGCGTGACGGCGTGGAACTCGCGATCGCCGAGATGCTGCGCGGCGGGACGACTTGCTGCAGCGAGAATTATTTCTTCCCCGACGCGCAGGCGCAGGTTTACAAGGCGCACGGGTTCCGCGCGATGGTCGGCCTGCCGATCATCGAGTTTCCGAGCGCGTGGGCAAAGGGTCGCGACGAATACTTCGAGCGTGCGCTGGCGGTGCACGATCATTGGCGCGGCGATGCCCTGATCGGCACGACCTTTGCGCCGCACGCGCCTTACACCGTCGCCGATGCATCCTTCGAGCGCATCCGCACGCTTTCCGACCAGCTCGACCTGCCGGTACACCTGCACCTGATGGAAACAGCGCGGGAGGTCGAGGACAGCAGGCGCGAGCACGGCTTGCGCCCCATGCAGCGCTTGCAAAAACTCGGCCTGGTCAACGATCGCCTGATTGCGGTGCACATGACCCAGGTGAGCGATGCCGAAATCGCGACATGCGCCGAGGCTGGCGTCTCGGTGGTGCATTGTCCCGAATCCAACTTGAAGCTGGCGTCGGGTTTTTGTCCCGCGGAAAAGTTGCGCCGCGGCGGCGTCAACGTGGCACTCGGCACCGACGGATGCGCGTCCAACAACGATCTCGACATGTTCGGTGAGCTGCGCACCGCCGCATTGCTCGCCAAGGGTGTCGCATCCGATGCCGCTGCGTTCGACGATGCGTTCGCCTTGCGCGCAGCCACGTTGAATGGCGCGAAAGCGCTGCAGCTCGATGCAGAGATCGGTTCGATCGAAGCCGGCAAGCGTGCCGACCTGGTCGCGGTGAAGATGGACGAGGTGGAGACGCAACCGCTTTACAATGTGATTTCGCACCTGGCGTACGCGGTGTCGCGCCGGCAGGTCAGCGACGTGTGGATCGACGGCGCGCGCAAGCTCGCGAATGGCGCGCTGATCGATTTCGATCTCGCCGGCGTGCTGGAAAACGCTCGCCGCTGGCGCGAGCGGATCCAGGCCACCCGCAGCGTCGGATGAATGAAATGACGGAAACAAACCACAATGCCGACCCGGAAGAACTGGCGCGCTTCGGCAAGCTGGCCAGCCGTTGGTGGGACCCCGATGGCGAATCGCGGCCGCTGCACGACCTGAACCCGGTACGGCTTGGCTTCGTGGCCGCGCGTATGACCTTGCGCGGCGCACGCGTGGCGGATGTCGGCTGCGGCGGTGGCCTGCTCAGCGAGGCGCTGGCGAAAGCGGGCGCGAGCGTCACCGCGATCGACCTGGCTCCGGAGGTCATCGAGGTGGCGAAGCTGCACCTGCACGAAACCAACGCCGGGTCGCCGCTGCCGCTCGCGGTCGATTACCGGCTGTGTTCGTCGCGCGATCTGGCCGCCGCCGAACCCGCCGCATTCGACGCCGTGTGCTGCATGGAATTGATCGAGCATGTGCCCGATCCGGCGGCACTCGTCGGCGATCTGGCAACGTTGTTGAAGCCGGGAGGCAGGTTGTTCCTGTCTACCTTGAACCGTACCCCGGCGAGCTTCGCGACCGCCATCATCGGTGCCGAGTACATCGCGCGCCTGCTGCCGCGCGGCACCCACGACTACCGGCAATTCCTGAAGCCTTCGGAGCTGGCCGCGCTCCTGCGCGTGGCGGGCCTGGTGCTCGATGAAATCTCGGGAATTGCATATAACCCGTTGAATAGAAAGGCATGGTTGACGCGACACACGGCCGTCAATTACCTGGTTTGCGCCAGCAAGTCTGCCGCATGAAACCCCTGCCGCAACCGCTCGCCGGGGTGTTTTTCGACCTCGATGGCACGCTGGTGGATTCGGCGCGAGACATGCACGATGCACTGGTCGCGCTGTGCCGGGAGCGCGGCATTGCAACACCAGCGTTCGAAGCTGTCCGCGAAACCGTCTCGCGCGGCGCGCGCGCGGTGTTGCGCTGCGCGGTCGGCAATGATGAGGCGACGGTCGAAGCCGTACTGCCGCGCTTCCTCGAACTGTACGTCGCCACCGGCATGGTGAATACGCGTGCTTTCGCTGGCATCGATGAGTTGCTGGAGGCGCTTGAAGCACGTGGTGTGCGCTGGGGCGTGGTCAGCAACAAGGCGACGGGGTTGGTCACGCTGGCGCTGGCGAAGCTCGGCTATGACCGGCGCGCGGCGGCGGTGGTGGGCGGCGACACGCTTCCGCAGCGCAAGCCCGATCCCGCGCCGGTGCGGCATGCCTGCACGCTTGCGGGCGTCCCGGCCGCGCAATGCGTGTACGTGGGCGACGATCCGCGCGACGTCCTCGCCGGCCGCGCGGCCGGCCTTTACACGGTCGCCGCGGCCTGGGGTTATCTCGATGGAGCCGATCCGCGTGATTGGCAGCCCGATGCGATCAGCACCACCCCCGGCCAGCTGGCCGCGCTGCTGGATCCGGCGTGAGCGGCAGCGCATTCGATGATTATCTTGCGCAATGGCGCGGCGCCAGTCCGGAGCGCACGGTCGCGTGGCTGTTCCTGCGATCCGGTGAACGCGTGTGCTTCGGGGCGGTCGCGGCGCTCGAGCATGAATGGCTGAAAGTGGTGCGCGAGGCGCGCGAACCGCAGGTGGCGGCGGCGCGACTCGGCTGGTGGCGCGAGGAAATGCAGCGCGCGCTGCAAGGGCAGGCGCGCCATCCACTGACGCAAGGGTTGTTCGCCAACCCGCGCGCAAGCGCGGTTCCCGTCGTGTACTGGACGGCCCCGGTGGAAGCTGCAATGTCGTTGCTGGTGGCGCCGCCGCCCGCGGATTTCGAGACGCAGTGCAGGGTCGTTGCGCCATTCGCGGACGCGGTTGCGGAACTGGAAACGCGTGTCTGGTTCCGTGATGCCGGGGCAAGCCCGCGTGCGCCGAAGGTTGCGTTGTTCGCTCATCTCGTCGCCAACCTGCGCGGACTCGAGTCCTTGGCCGAGCGCGGGCGTTCGTCGCTGCCGATGCACCTGCTGGCCCGGCATGGATTGACCATCGATGCGCTGGGCAGCGATAGCCCGGCGCGGCGTGCCGCCGTGCGGGACTACGCAGCGGATCTTCAGCGTGGGCTGTCCGGCGCCGCTAGAATGCGGGGCCCCCTGACCTTGTTCCGCGAAGTCGGTCTGCAGCACGACCTGGATGCGCTCGGCCGCGCGGCGCGGGGTGACGATCCGCTGTCGGTCTTGCGGTCACCTGCGTTCGGGCTTCGTGGCCTGTTGAAAACCTGGCATGCGGCCCGCACGTGGCGAAGCATGGTGCCGATCGAGTCCCGTCCATGAATACCGTTCCCGACAACGCACGTTTGCCCGATGTCGCCACGGGCGTCGAGCCCGTCGCGGGTGGCGCCCTGGATTGGGTCGGGATGGACGGCATCGACTTGCCGGTACGTTGCGCGGACGGGCGGGGCGGCACACTCACGGTACCTGCGCGCGTTTCGGTGCAGGTGAACCTGGGCGATCCGGTTGCACGGGGCATCCACATGTCGCGGCTGTACCTCGCGCTGGAACAGTCGCTGGGCGAGCAGGCACTGACGCCGTCCGGTTTCTGCAGCTTGATGCACGCGCTGGTTTCTTCGCACGCGGGCCTGTCGAGCCGTGCGCGTCTGCGCATCGAGTACTCGCAATTGCTGAAGCGCCGCGCGCTGGTCAGCGACAACGCCGGTTGGCGCGCGTATCCCGTCATCGTCGAGGCGCAGTTGCTGGACGAACATTTCAGCGTGCAACTCGGGTGCGAAGTAACGTATTCCTCGACCTGCCCGGCTTCGGCGGCACTGTCGCGGCAGCTCAACCAGCAACGTTTCGAACAGGATTTCGCCGACGCCGTGCCGTCGCAGCGCGCGGTGCGGGAGTGGCTGGGTTCCGAACGCGGGATGGCGGCAACGCCGCACGCGCAACGCAGTACCGCGAACGTCGTGGTGCGGCTGGCGCCCGGTTTCGACCTGCCGGTTTCGGAATTGATCGACGCCATCGAAGGCGCGCTGGCCACGCCGGTGCAGACCGCGGTCAAGCGCGAGGACGAACAGGCCTTCGCGAAATTGAATGCCGAAAACCTGATGTTCTGCGAAGACGCCGCGCGCCGCATCCGCGCTGCGCTGGATACCGACCAACGCATCGCCGGTTACCGCATCCGGGCCGCGCACCACGAGAGCCTGCATCCGCATGACGCGGTCGCCGAGGTCAGCAGGAATTTTCCGGGTTGACTTTCCGGCCGCGGTTCAACGATCGAACTGCAGCCGCATCCCCGGCGAGGTATCGAGCACTTCGCCATCACGCACGGCAAGATTCCCGTTGACGAACGTCGCAACGATGCTGGCGCGGAAGGTGTCGCCTTCGAATGGCGACCAGCCGCATTTCGACAATACCTGTTCCGCGCGCACGGCTTGTGGCTTGTTCGGATCGACCAGCGTCAGGTCTGCGAAATAACCTTCGCGCAGATAGCCGCGGCCTTCGATCGCGAACAGCGTCGCCGGCGCGTGGGCGTAGGCTTCGACCAGTCGTTCCAGCGTGAAGTCGCCGCGGAAGACGCATTCCAGCGCCGACTGCAGCGCGAACTGGATCAACGGAATGCCGGACGGGCACTGGGTGTACGGGTTGGCCTTTTCCGAGGCCAGGTGCGGCGCGTGATCGGTGGCGAGGATATCGATGCGGGTGTCGGCCAGCCCGCGCGTCAATGCCGTGCGATCCGACGCCGCCTTGATCGCGGGATTGCATTTGATCCGGCCGCCCAAAGTCGCGTAATCGGCGTCGCTGTAGCGCAGGAAGTGCACGCAGGTTTCCGCAGTGATGCGCTTGTCCGCGATCGGGCCGTGTTCGAACAACGCCAGTTCGTCTACGGTGGAAACGTGCAGCACGTGCAAGCGCGTGCCGTGGCGGCGCGCGGTTTCCACCGCCCACTTGGTCGACTCGAAACAGGCTTCACGCGAACGGATTTCCGGATGCAGGCGCATCGGAATGTCATCGCCGTACTCGGCTTTCGCGAGGTCGAGGTTGGCGTGGATGATGTGGCTGTCCTCGCAGTGCACGACGACGGTCACCGGCGAGTCGCGGAATACGCCTTCCAGCGCTGCGGGGTCGCTAACGCACAGGTTGCCGGTGGATTCGCACAGGAACACCTTCGCGCCGGGAACCTTGCGCGGATCGAGCGCACGGATCCCGTCGAGATTGCCGTTGCTGGCGCCGAAGTAGAACGCGTAGTTGGCGAGCGATGTGCGCGACGCGCTCGCGTACTTGTCTTCCAGCAGTTCATGGGTCAGGGTTGCCGGCTTCGTATTCGGCATGTCGATGAAGCTGGTGACGCCGCCCGCGACCGCCGCGCGTGATTCCGAGGCGATGTCGGCCTTCGCGGTGTAACCCGGTTCGCGGAAGTGCACGTGGTCGTCGATCATGCCGGGCAGCAGCCACAGGCCGGTTGCGTCGAAGACCTGCTCACCCGCGTGCGCGGTCAGGTCGGCGCCGATTTCCGCAATGCGCTGGCCGCGGATGCGCAGGTCGGCATGGAAGCGCTGTCCCTCGTTGGCGAGTTCAGCGTTCTTGATCAGCCAGTCGGCCATTTTTTCTCCTTTCGCAACGGCAGTCGCGATTGTGTAACGGTGAAGCGGGATCAGCCCC
>JAGWZT010000478.1 GCA_018971925.1 Lysobacteraceae bacterium
CTCCGACACCGCCATCAGGCGCGTCAACGCGCCGGAAAGCTCGCCCTGTGCCGCCTGGAACTTGGACAGCGATTGCGCATCCTCGGCATTGACTCTGATCTGCCCGACCTTGGCACGTGCCTCGGTGACCTCGCGGAACACCTGCTCTTCGTGCGCCGCGTAACCCTTGACCGTGGCGACCAAGTTGGGCACCAGGTCGGCCCGCCGCTGGTACTGGTTGATCACTTCCGACCAGGCCGCCTTGACCGCCTCATCCTTCTTCTGGATCTGGTTGTAGCCGCAGCCGGACAACAGGCCGCAGGCAAGCAGCAACGCGGAACACGCAATGAGGAGACGCACAGCGCGCATGGGAGTTCTCCGTGCCAGTCTGGCGCTGATTCCAGCACGTGCGGCGAATTGGCGCAACGACGCTCGCGTTCGGATCAGAACGCCCGCGGGACAAGGATCGTGATCCAGACCACCAGCATGTTGACCATCAGCAGGAACACCGCCGCCGAGCCCATGTCCTTGGCGCGACCCGCGATTTCGTGATGGTCGGGCCACAGTTTGTCCACCACTGCTTCGATCGCGGAGTTGAGCATCTCCGCGGCCAGCACCGGCAGCAGCGATCCGGCCAGCAGCGCCTTCTCGATCGCGCCATGGCCCAGCCACAAGCCCACCGGAAACAGGATCACCAACAGGATCACTTCGAGACGAAACGACGCCTCGATGCACCAGCCGGCACGCAATCCCTTCATCGACCAGATGAACGCCAGCCAGATTTGGCGCGGTCCGCGATTGACGTTGCTGGGCATCGACTCTCCCCCGTACCGGGCGCGTTTGCGTTCCCCTGATTCACGCATCGCGCGACCTGTTCATGACACGCGCTTGTGCGGCTCGCTGATGATCTTCTTGTTGCTGATTTCGACGCTGCCAACCATCAACAGCCGCAGGTCGCGAACGATGTAGTCGGCCAGCGCCTGGTCGGAAATATCGCTGCCTTCGATGTCCAGCCGGAAATCCCAGCCTTTGAGGCCGCCTCCATTGCTGAAGCTGATTTCGAAATCGAACTGGACGCGCTTGGGTTCCACGGATTCCGCGATCGGCAGCGAAGGCGCGTATGATGCCACGGCCGCCGCCGGACGTCCTGCCCCGAACCCGAGGAGCACGCAGCCCATGCCGCGCAAACTCACGCCCTGGTTGTTGCTGGTTCCGTTCGTCGCACTGTTGTGGGTGCCGTTCTATAACCGCGCGCAGCCGGCGCTCGCCGGGTTTCCGTTTTTCTATGTTTGGCTATTCGCCTGGGTCGTGCTGGCCGCGCTGCTGACCTGGATCGTGCATCGCGGGCGGCGCGCATGAACGGCATGCGTTTGGACTGGACCGCACTGGGCGTGTTCGTGTTCTTCTTCGCGCTGGTGACGGTGCTGGGGTTCTTTGCGGCGCGCTGGCGGCGCGGCGACTTGAGCAATCTGCACGAGTGGGGCCTGGGCGGCCGCCGTTTCGGAACCTTCGTCACGTGGTTCCTGCTGGGTGGCGACCTCTATACCGCCTACACGCTCATCGCGGTGCCCGCGCTGGTGTACGCGGTCGGCGCCTACGGATTCTTCGCGATGCCGTACACGGTGTTCGTGTATCCGCTGGTGTTCCTGACCATGCCGCGCCTGTGGAACGTATGCCGCAAGCACGGCTGGATCACCTCGGCGGATTTCGTGGAAGGCCGCTACGGCAGCCGCGGACTCGCGCTGGCCGTCGCGGTCACCGGCGTGCTGGCGACCATGCCGTACATCGCGCTGCAGTTGGTGGGCCTTGAAAAGGTGTTCGAGGCGATGGGCCTCGGCGCGCTCGGCATCGGCAAGGAAACCCCGCTGATCATCGCGTTCGTGATCCTCGCGCTGTACACCTACTCCAGCGGCTTGCGCGC
>JAGWZT010000046.1 GCA_018971925.1 Lysobacteraceae bacterium
GGGTGGAGAAGATGTTGCACGACGCCCAGCGCACCGACGCGCCGAGCGCGGTGAGCGTCTCGATCAGGACCGCGGTTTCCTTGGTCATGTGCAGCGAACCGGTGACACGCACGCCCTTCAGCGGCTTCTGCGGTGCGTAGCGGGCGCGGATCTGCATCAGGCCCGGCATTTCCTGCTCGGCCATGGTGATGCGCTTGCGGCCGAGGTCGGCCTGGGTGATGTCGCGCACCTTGTAATCGTGCGAAGCGGTTTCTTTGGCTACGGCGTTCATGGGATTGGCTCCTGTTGAAAGTCCGGCCATGGATGGCCGGTCTTTTGCAATCGCCGTTGTTGGAACAACGGCATTGCACGACGATTGGGCGTTGTTGGAAAGGGTGCCGAGCCTCGCCCCGTCGTTTCCACGACACGGGCTGCAACGCCCCTCGGCGGAACCATCCCCCTTCGCGGGCAAAGGGGGATGGGTGCATCACTTGATCTTCGCGGCCTTGCGCAGGGCTTCGGCGCGGTCCGTCGCTTCCCACGAAAACGCGGTGGCGGTTTCGGACTTCTTCACCAGTTTGCCGCTGATCCGGTCTTCCCACTTGTAGGTGTGCTTGAACGGTTTGCGGCCGAAGTGGCCGTACGACGCGGTCGCCTGGTAGATCGGATGGATCAGGTCCAGCATCTTGATGATGCCGTACGGGCGCAGATCGAAGTGCGCGCGGATCAGCCTTTCGATCTTGTCGTCGCTGATCTTGCCGGTGCCGAAGGTGGTCACCGAGATCGAGGTGGGCTCGGCCACGCCGATCGCGTAGGAAATCTGCACCTCGCAGCGATCCGCGATGCCGGCCGCGACGATGTTCTTGGCCACGTAGCGTGCGGCATACGTCGCCGAGCGATCGACCTTGGACGGATCCTTGCCCGAGAATGCGCCGCCGCCGTGGCGCGCCATGCCGCCGTAGGTGTCGACGATGATCTTGCGGCCGGTCAGGCCGCAATCGCCCACCGGCCCGCCGATCACGAACTTTCCGGTCGGGTTGATGTGCACCTTGTTCTTCGGCAGCGATGCCAGCCACTTTTTAGGCAGCACCGGCTTGAGGATGTGTTCGCGCACGCCGTCCACGAGGTCGGCGTACTTCACCTCGGGATCGTGTTGCGTCGAAAGCACCACCGCGTCGAGTCCGGCGACCGTGTGGTCGTCGTTGTAGTGCAGGGTGACCTGCGACTTCGCATCGGGGCGCAGCCACTTCAGCTTGCCGGCCTTGCGCACCTTGGCCTGCTGTTCGACCAGACGGTGCGAGTAGTAGATCGGTGCGGGCATGAATTCAGGCGCCTCGTTGCAGGCGTAGCCGAACATCAGCCCCTGGTCGCCGGCGCCCTGTTCCTCGGGCTTCTTGCGCGCGACACCCTGGTTGATGTCGGGCGACTGCTTGCCGATCAGGTTCAGCACGCCGCAGGTTGCGCCATCGAAGCCGACGGTGGACGAGTCGTAGCCGATGTCCAGGATCACCCTGCGCGCCAGCGCCTCGATGTCCACCCATGCGTCGGTGGTCACTTCGCCCGAAACGATCGCGACGCCGGTCTTGACCATGGTTTCGCAGGCCACGTGCGCGCGCTTGTCCTGTGCCAGGATCGCGTCCAGCACGGCGTCGGAAATCTGGTCGGCGACCTTGTCCGGGTGGCCTTCGGAGACCGATTCGGAAGTGAACAGGTAACGGCTCATCGTGGGTTATATCCTTTGATACGGATGGAAGGATGGAACGAACTGCGCATGATACAGGGTCACGGGCGCGGTTGCACCGCCCAGCGTAGCGCGTTCAGTCGTGGGTCGGTCAGGCCGCGGCGGCGAATTCGCTGAACGTACCCGCAGCCAGCGCGTCGAAATAACCGCGGGTGAGGCGCAGTTGTTCGTGGGCGGTTTCGGCGGCGTTGACCACGACGCGGAATGTCGCGTTCTCGGACCGGTCTTTCGCGTACCAGCCAAGGTGCTTGCGGGCAATCCGTACGCCCATGGCTTCGCCGTAGAACGCATACAGCGCGTCGAGGTGGCCAAGCAGGATGTCGCGTACTTCGGTGACGTCCGGCTCGGGCAGTGTCTCACCGGTGGCGAGGAAATGCGCGATCTCGCGGAAGATCCACGGCCGGCCCTGCGCGGCGCGTCCGACCATCAGTGCGTCGGCTTTCGTGTGTTCCAACACGAGGCGGGCCTTCTCCGGCGAATCGATATCGCCATTGGCGAATACCGGGATCGACACGCTGGCCTTCACCGCCGCGATGGTGTCGTATTCGGCGAAGCCTTCGTACTTCTGCGAACGCGTGCGGCCGTGCACGGCCAGCGCGGCGATGCCGCAATCTTCGGCGATCCTCGCGATCGCAAGCGCGTTGCGGCAATCCGGCGTCTGCCCGGTGCGGATCTTCAGCGTTACCGGCACTTCGACCGCCTCGACGACTGCGCGGCAGATGCGCGCCACCAGCGGTTCGTCGGCCAAGAGGGCCGAGCCCGCCCACGCATTGCAAACTTTCTTGGCGGGACAGCCCATGTTGATGTCGATCAGTTGCGCACCATGTGCAACGTTGTAGCGTGCAGCCTCGGCCAGCATCGCCGGATCGGAGCCCGCGATCTGTACCGAGACGGGATCCGGTTCGCCCGCATGGTCCATGCGATGCAAGGATTTGCGGGTCCGCCACAGGTGTGGGTCGGAGGCGGTCATTTCCGAAACGGCCAACCCGGCGCCCAATCGCTTGCACAACTGGCGGAAGGGCTTGTCGGTGACCCCGGCCATGGGTGCAAGGGCCACGGCCGGATCGATCGAAATGGCGCTGATGAGCATCCGGCGGATTGTACCGGCATGTCGTAGCGGCGCGGTTCTTGCAAGATTGCCGGTGCCGCATGGATGATGCGGGCGTTCACGGAGAAGGCATGCGCGGGGTTTTGCCAGGCTTGCTGCTGTGGTTCGCGGGGGGTGTTGCGATGGCGGCGCCGCTGACCGCCCAGCAGATGCGTACCTTGTCGACCAGTAATCCGCACGATCTGGTCGCGGATGTCCGTGCCGGGCTGGATGCGGGGCTGTATGTGAACGACCCGGCCGGTGAGCGCGAAGCGCTGTGGTGGATGGGACACGCCGGCGTCAATATTTCCGACGCTGCCGCGGTGACCGAAGCCGTGGCGCGCCTGAAGAGCCTCGGCAGCGTCGGCCACGACACGCTGGCCGAATCTTATGCGGGGTTCCTTTCCGCCGACCAGCGCATCCTGCGCGGCGATGGCGGTGGCGTCAGCGATGCCCTGCAGGCGGCGGCCCTGCAATTGGACAGCAGCGATCCCGCGCGCCGCGCGCTGGCCAAGTTCCAGTTGTGCGACGCCTACACCATGGCGGGCCAGCCCGAGCATTCGCAGCCACTGTGCCGGGAAGCCGATGCGGCATTTGCCGCGCTGCACGATGACTGGAACCAGGCGCAGGCACTGAACGATGAAGGCAGCAACGCATATGCGACGGCGCAGTATGCGCAAGCCGGCCAGTACTACCAGCAGGCGCGCGCGCTTTACGAAAAGGTCGGCGACCACTCCCAGGCGCTGATGGTCGGCGACAACCTGGCGCAGGTATACCTGAAGCAGGGCAAGCCGGAGCAGGCGATCGCACTGTCACGAGCGTCGCTCGCGGATGAGCGCGCAGCGGGCCGGGAATCCGACGCGCTGAATTCGCAGTACGACATTGCGCGTGCCCTGCAGGCCATGGGCAAGCACCGGGATGCCATGGAGATGATCGCGGGGACGGTGGACGAGGCGCGCAAGGCGCACCTCGACGCGCAGCTCCCCAGCCTGTTGCGGGAACAATCGCGGATGGCCGAGGCCAACGGCGACCTCAAACTGGCGCTGGCTGCCGAACGCGAAGCCATGCAGATCGCCAGCGGATATTGGAAGGTCAGCCTGGGCTCCCAGCAGGCGGAGCTGGCGGTGCGCTACGCGGCGCGCGAAAAGGAGATCCGCATCCAGGAGCTGGAGCGCAACAACCAGATCAAGAACCTGAGGTTGCGCGCTGCGCAAGCCGACGTCGAACGCAACGCGATGCAGCTCAGGCGCCAGCGCGGCACGCTGATCGCAGCGCTGATCGCGGCCGTGAGCCTGGTGGTCGGCATCGTCTCGTTGCTGTTGTTGCTGCGCTCGCAGTGGCGGCACGGGCGGGAATTGCGGCGGCAGGCCCAGGAAGATCCGTTGACCGGGGTGGACAATCGACGTGGGTTCTTCCGGCGCGCACAGGCAATGCTCGAGAGGCGCGATGCCGACGCGGCGCCGCTACACGCATTGCTGCTGTTCGATTTCGATCATTTCAAGCGCATCAATGACCAGTACGGGCATCCGTTCGGCGACATCGTGCTGAACGTTTCACTGCAATGCCTGCGCGGCGTCGTGGGCAATCGGGGGCGGCTTGCGCGTTTGGGGGGCGAGGAGTTCGTGGTGCTGTGTCCGCGCCTCGGCGGGTCCGAGGCCCTGCGACTTGCCGAAGAAATGCGCGCGGCGATTGGCGCGCTGGCGTTTCCGGATGCACCCGACGAGCTGGGCGTCACGGTCAGCGTCGGCATGGCCCTGTTCGACGGCACGCGTTGCCACGATGTCGGCAGCTGGCTGCGCGCCGCCGATGACGCGATGTACGCCGCGAAGGCGCGTGGACGCGACCAGGTCGTATTCGCGCAAGAGGTCGAGGAGCTGCTGCAACAGGTCGGCGCGACCCCGCGCACCGCGGGTTGAGGTCAGGCGTCCCGAACCATTGCGGGCACGCCTGCTGATTGACGTGTGCGGATCGGAATACCGGATTCGCGCCCGCGCAGATGCCCGCTCAGCCCCATGCCCACGCGCATGCCGTAGCCGATGCGTTCGGCGTAGCCGGTCATCAATGCCGCGGATTCGGCATCCAGCACCTCGCCCGCCGTTTCCCGCCACAGGGCGAGCCAGCGCTGGAAGTGTCCGACGCCGATCGGCAGCGGCTGGTGCTTCGCCAGCGGATTGCCGCGGTAGTGGCCGCTGCGCAGCGCCACCGTGGCCCAGAACGACGTCATCAGAACCTTGTGCGCGTCCCAATCCTCGACCCGTGGATTGAAGACCGGCCCGAGCAAAGGGTCGGCGCGCACCTTGTCGTAAAAGCGGTCGACCAGTGCGGCGAGTCGCGATTCGTCCGGGTTGGCAGGAAGGGTGTTCGGCATGGCGCTAGTGTCGCGCGCGGCGTCGCGGCGGCCCATGACCTGCATCAATGACGCGCATCAATGCCGCGCGAGGTGCAAACGCGCAAAGTGCATGACACCCCTGTCACGGAGTCGTGGCCATGACCCACGTCGTCACCGACAACTGCATCAACTGCAAGTACACCGATTGCGTCGAGGTGTGCCCGGTCGATTGCTTCCATGAAGGTCCGAACTTCCTGGTGATCGATCCCGGTGAGTGCATCGATTGCACGCTGTGCGTGGCCGAGTGCCCGGTGAATGCGATCTTTCCAGAAATGGACGTGCCGGCGGGGCAGGAAAAGTACCTGGCGATCAATGCCGAGCTGGCAGGGCAATGGCCGGTGATTGCCGGCAAGATTCCCGCGATGGAGGGCGCCGACCTGTGGGACGGCATGCCCGACAAGCTGCCGCTGCTCGATCGGGGAAATGGCAGCGGATCGTCGCACGCAGCCTGACGCCACCTTGATCCCCGTCGGCTAGACTGGCTGGACGCCAGCCGCCGCGGCCACGCATTTCCCGTACGCAATCAGAAGGAGCCAACTCATGTCCGGTACGAAATTCAAGGGCAATCCCGTCCACCTCGACGGCCACTTTCCGAGGGTCGGTGACAAGGCACCGGCGTTCAAGCTGATCGCCGGCGATCTGTCCGAAAAGTCGCTGGCGGATTTCGCCGGCAAGCGCAAGGTGCTGAACATTTTCCCGAGCGTGGATACCGGTGTGTGCGCGGCGTCGGTGCGGCACTTCAACAAAGATGCAGCGAGCCTGAAGAATGCCGTGGTGCTGTGCATTTCCGCCGACCTGCCGTTTGCGCAGGCACGTTTCTGCGGCGCCGAAGGCATCCAGAATGTTGTCATGCTGTCGATGATGCGCGGCAGGGAGTTCCTGAAGGATTACGGCGTCGCCATGACCGACGGCCCACTGGCCGGCCTCGCCGCGCGCGCGGTGCTGGTACTGGACGAACACGACAAGGCGATCCATGCGCAAATGGTGGACGACATCACCCACGAGCCGGATTACGACGCGGCGCTGAAAGCGCTCGGCTGACCGCGCGTCGCGCGTCGACGTCCGTGTCTTTTTCCACCCGCCTCCCTGGCGGGCGTGTGACTTTCTCTTGCGCGGCCAAGAGAACGTCACCAAAGAGAAGGCCACCCCGCGAACGCGCCCTTCGCCGATCCATGCGGGCCATCCTTCGGACTCTTCCGTCGGCCGCTCGCCGTGTTCGAGGGCCCCGTTGGCGCGCTTCCTGTGCGCAGTGAGGGGGTAGCAGTTGCGTCGTCTTGCTTCGAGCCAGGCCATGGATGGCCGGCAACGAAGCCATCCACGCGCCGTTGCATGACGCCGCGGCGCGGCCGCCGTTCGGCGAGCACCAAGGGAAGTTTCGGCAACAAGACGTTGCCGAAACCGTCATGCGTGGCGCAATGGCTTTGCCTACTTTCCCCGAAAGGAAAGCAGGTCGCGCGTCTTGCGCGCGAAACCGGTCATCGTGTGTTCGCGAACGCCTCGGTCATGTCGAGCATGCGGTTGGAGAAGCCCCATTCGTTGTCGTACCAACCCAGCACCTTGACGAAGGTGCCGCCCATCACGCGGGTTTGTGTCGCGTCATAGGTGCACGACGCCGGGTTGTGGTTGAAGTCGATCGACACCAGCGGCTTGGTGTTGACCGCCATCACGCCCTTCAGCTTGCCGTTGGCGGCTTCATTGATCGCGGCGTCGATCTCGTCCTTGCTGGTTGCGCGCTTGGCGACGAAGGTGAGGTCCACGCACGACACGTTGATGGTCGGCACGCGCATCGAAAAGCCGTCCAGACGGCCATTCAATTCCGGCAACACAAGACCCACCGCCACGGCGGCGCCGGTCTTGGTCGGGATCTGACTGTGGGTGGCCGAGCGTGCGCGGCGCAGATCCTTGTGAAACACGTCGGTCAGCACCTGGTCGTTGGTGTAGGCGTGGATCGTGGTCATCAGGCCGTGCACGATGCCGATCTTCTCGTGCAGCACCTTGGCCAGCGGCGCGAGGCAATTGGTGGTGCACGACGCGTTGGAGATGATGGTGTCGGTCGGCTTGATCTTGTCTTCGTTGACGCCGAACACGAATGTGCCATCGACCCCCTCGCCGGGCGCCGAGATGATCACTTTCTTCGCACCGGCGGCGAGGTGTGCCGCGGCCTTGTCGCGCTTGGTGAACAGGCCGGTCGATTCGATCACGACGTCGACGCCGAGCTCCTTCCACGGCAGCTTCGAGGGATCGCGCTCGGCGCACACCCTGATGCGATCGCCGTTGACGACGAGGTCGCCGCCTTCGACGCTGACTGTGCCGGGGAATTTGCCGTGCGCGGTGTCGTATTGCGTCAGGTGCGCGTTGGTTTCGGCGTCGCCGAGATCGTTGATCGCGACGATCTTGATCGCGCCGGTGCGGTTGGATTCGTACAGCGCGCGCAGGATGTTGCGGCCGATGCGGCCGTAGCCGTTGATCGCGACCTTGATCGCCATGGTGTGGTCCTTTGCTGAAGCCGTGTGGATGAAGCGTCAATTTTAGCGGGTTTCATGTGCCGTTTCATGGCCAGGGACCGCACTGCGCATGGCAAACTGGCGCTTTCGACGGGAATCGCGATGCACGTGCGTTTACACATTCGGCGCCACGCGGGCAGGCTCGCCGTCGCGCTGGTTGCGGTGCTGTCGTGCATGCCGGCCGCGTTGGCGTGGGGGCCGCGCGGCCACCGGATCGTGGCCGGGCTGGCCGAGGCGCAGTTGACACCGCAGGCCCGCGCGGCCGCGCAAAAACTGCTGGCCTTGCGCGGCGCGCGTCACCTCGAAGACATTGCGAACTGGGCGGACGCTCTGCGCGACACCGATCCGGCACTGTTCCGGCGCACCAAGCGGCTGCACTTCGTCAACTTTCATTCGCACGATTGCATCTACGATCCGCCGCGCGACTGCCGCAATGGCGAGTGCGTGGTGGCAGCCATCGACAAATATTCGGCGATTCTCGCGGATCGCACGAACCCGCCCGCCGAGCGCGCCGAGGCGCTGGCGTTCGTGGTGCACTTCGTCGGTGACATCCACCAACCGCTGCATGCGGATTACCGTCACGACGCGGGTGGCAATGATTTTCAGGTGCGCTGGCGCGGCCGCGGCACCAACCTGCACCGGGTGTGGGATTCACTGATGCTGGACTCGACGCGGCTGTCGGCGGCGCAATTCACCGACGAGCTTGCGGCCCGACGCACGCGGGTCGAGGCCGGTGGCGCGCCGGCCCAATGGGCCGAGGAAAGTTGCCGGATCGATCGCGACGATGGCGTTTATCCGCGCTCGCGCTTCATCGACCAAACTTATGTCGCGCGTGAATTGCCGATCGCCGAGCAACGCCTGCGGCAGGCGGGCGCGCGATTGGCGGCGTTACTCAATCGCGATCTTGCGCATGGGTAGGTTGGGCTGACCGCGGGCTTCATTCGCGGGAAGCCCAACGTTCACGGCACGAATGCTGTTGGGCTTCGCGTTGCTCAGCCCAACCTACAACGCGACGCCCAGCCTGCGCAGCAGCTTGCCCATCAACCACGCCGGACCGATCAGCAGTTGCACGATGTTGGTGAGGAACGCCGGACGCCGACCTTCGATGGCATGTCCGATGAATTGCCCGATCCATGCCAGCACGAACAGTACGGCGGCGAGGATCAGCAGATCGCGCGGTCCGAGCACGCCGTACAGCGCCCACGCAATCACGCTGCTGATCACGAACACCAGCACCATCGCGAAGCCAAGTTTGCGTGACAGCCGGTAGTAGAACAGGAACGCGAGGAACATCGCGACCGCCGCCCAGAAGCCGGGCTTCATCCACTGCGGCATCACCGGTGCGGTCCAGAGCGCCGCGATCACACACCACATGATCACCGGCACGCACACCCAATGGATCGCGCGGTTGGTCGGGTTCTGGTGATCGGCGGCATAGCTGCCGAACCACTGGTGGATGTCGCGCATCGCCGCCTCGTCGCGTGGGCCCGTGCCCAATCTACGCCATCCGCGCGTGGCCGGACAGTGCGTCCGGTGCGGGCCGCTGCGCGACGCGGGTTGGATATCCGCGGTTCGTGGCAACCGTCAGGTGACGGTAATGCCCGCCAGTTTCTTCAGCGCCTCGGCGTATTTCGCGGCGGTGCCGTCGATCACTTCGCGAGGCAGTTTCGGACCCGGCGCACGCTTGTTCCAGTCCAGCGTTTCCAGGTAGTCGCGCACGAACTGCTTGTCGTACGAAGGTGGGCTGATGCCGACCTTGTACTGGTCGGCCGGCCAGAAGCGCGAGGAATCCGGCGTCAGCATTTCATCCATCACGTACAGCTTGCCATCCGCGTCGGTGCCGAACTCGAACTTGGTGTCGGCGATGATGATGCCGCGTGCGGCCGCGTACGCGGCGGCGAATCGGTAGATCGCAAGTGTGGCGTCGCGCACTTGCGCAGCGAGCTCGGCGCCGATCAGCCTCGCCACTTCATCGAAACCGATGTTCTCGTCGTGCGTGCCCTTGGGTGCCTTGGTGGATGGCGTGAAGATCGGCGCGGGCAGCTGCTGGGCCTGCTGCAGGTTCCCGGGCAGCTCGATGCCGCAAAGCGATCCCGTCTTCCGGTAATCCTTCCAACCCGACCCGATCAGGTAACCGCGCGCGATCGCTTCGACCGGCACGGCTTTCAGTCGCTTCACCACCACCGCACGTTTTGCGTACAGCT
>JAGWZT010000479.1 GCA_018971925.1 Lysobacteraceae bacterium
ACGAACGCGCTCATGCCGGGCATTTCGCGCAGGTAGGTCCGCAGGTCGACCCCGCACATTGCTGCGTGACCATTCGACGCGCCCTGCGCGTCGGATGGAATCGGCGAGTTCTCGTGGAAGTTGTATTCGTACCCCCGGTTTTGTTGTGCCTCGGTGAAACCGACGCTGTAATCGAAATTGAAGTCGCTTTCGAACGATGACGCCCACGGGAACGTCCAGCCCATCCGCCGCTTGTACGCCTTCAACTTCGCCAGTGGCGCGCGCGAGATGGCCCATAACATCACGTCGTGGTTGGCGAGGTGCTCCACGAAGCCGTTGAAGCCGTCGGCGATCGCCGAACAGGATACGCAGCCGGCCTTGTAATCCGGCCCGAACATGAAGTGATAGACGAGCAGTTGCGAGCGGCCGTTGAAAAGGTCTGCCAGCGAGGCGGCTCCTTCATCGGTTTCGAAACGGTAGGTTTTGTCGACCCGGACCCATGGCAGCGCCTGTCGCCGTTGCGCCAGTTCGTCACTGCGCCGCGTGAGTTCCTTCTCGGCTTCGAGCAGTTCCAGCCGCTGTTTCAGCCATTCATCGCGTGTACCTGTCATGTGTTTCTTCATCTGCCTGGTCATCGTCGCTCTCCTTCGAATTTACGCACCGCGAACCCCTCTTCCACCGGGATACGCTCTAGTCGGCGCGTTGCTTGCGAAACGCGGCCTCTCCTGCTTCCGACACCGCATCCCACTTTGGGTCGATCGGCGTGTCGGGTACATAACTGTCGTGCCAGTTCCACCATTTGTACGGTCGGCCCTGCGGGTAGCCTTCCGGCGAGTCCTCCCATTCCTCCTGGCGTCCCAGCGCGGTGATGTCGAGGTAGCTCCAGACGGTGCCCATGGCCTCGTCGCCACGGTTGTTGGTGAAATACGTGCGGAATACGCGATCACCGTCGCGGATGAAGGCGTTGTGGCCGTGCCACTCGTCCACCCCGAAGTCCGCGTCGAAAGTGTCGGTGATGGTGTACCAGGGAGTCTTTTCCCAGCCCATCCGCGCCTTGAGGCGCGCGATGTCGGCCTGCGGTGCACGCGAGGCGTACACGAGGGTGGTGTCGCGCGCATTGAGGTGGGCAAGGTTGGAAACCTGGTCGGCACCCAGGGAGCAGCCGATGCAGGCGTGCTCCGGCCATCCGTGCACACTGGGCTCGAAGAAGGCGCGGTAAACGATCAACTGACGGCGGCCCGCGAAGAGATCGAGCAGGCTCGCCTTGCCATCCGGTCCGTCGAACACGTAGGCCTTTTCCACCGCCATCCATGGCATCCTTCGACGCTCGGCGGCGAGCGCGTCCCGCGCACGTGTCAAGGCCTTTTCCTTCACGAGCATCTGTTGGAGCGCAGCCTGCCACTGCTGCCGTGACAAGACCGGAGGTGTGCTCATTCCGCGAAGTCCTTCGTGATGTTGCATACGCGTGTTGCTGTTCATGGGTCTCTCCCGTTTCTGCTCGTTCTGCATTGTTGGCGACTTTCCATCTCCCGGAGCTTCCGCGTTCGGGCAACGCCCGACGTACCTGCTCGAACTCAGGCTACGATCGGCGCATTGCGCGCGTAGCCGGCCATCAAGTTGCCGGGTGTTGGTCGTTCCCGGCGTGCTGGTTGGTGCGTGGATAGAATGCAACCGCGTCTTCCGAGGGTGGGAGTGACAATCGTGGCGGGATTCAGGTGAGGATGTCGCCATGGACTCGTTGATCACGGCAGCTGCCCGCGCATTGGCGGTGGGCGATCCACTGGGAGCGCTCAAGCGCATTGCATTGCGCGACGATCCGCCCGCGCTGGCGTTGCGCGGCATCGCGATGGCGCAACTGGGGGATTTCGATCGCGCCAAGGTGCTGGTGCGTCGTGCCGAGCGCACATTCGGCAGCAGG